>NZ_LMQJ01000007.1:0-207026 GCF_001424605.1 Bradyrhizobium sp. Leaf396 | reverse complement strand
GGCCACGGCCCGCGAGCCGATCAGACAGGCCGGATACATATCAGCGACTTCCGAAACCTACGCACGATCTCTATTGCGAAACGCAGCCGGTCCATACATCTGGGTCACTAGCGGTCTTCACATGCGGTTGGCGGGACGTCCGCAATAAGTCTGGAAGCCGAAGCTGACTGCCCTGCGTCTCGGAATGTTCAAATCCGTTGCTGCCTCAGATCCGCATTTCCGGATTAACATGCCTGAATCCAAAACCGGGAAAATTCGGCTAAGATCCTACTTTCCCTTGTTGGGGGCATCTGATGTTCGACACGGCGACCACCGCACTTTTGTGCGCGGTCTTCGAAGATGTGAATGCTCAATGAACATTGCCCCCCATCGGCGGCGTCGAACCCCTTCAGGACGTTGACTTCATTGAATTGTACGGCGGGACCCGTGCGCCGATCATGGTCGAGACCCTGCGCCGAAACACAGCCCCATGCGACTCTCATGACGCCGCCATTTTTTGCAGAACGTGAGCGAGCTCACACCGCCGCTCTCCGAAAGCCCATACTCTTGGACCGTATTGCACGTCATTCACGAAGAGCGAACGAGGCGCTGAGCCAGATGTCGCTCTGTCTGTTGAAGCATCAGTCGCAACATCGGCAAGCAAGAGGCGCACATGGTCCCCGCATGGCAGGCCCGTCACAACCTCTCGGGCGCTGATTATCAAGGCGCATTCGATCTTCTGAAGAACCAGGGCTTTCGTCCCATCGACGTAAATGGCGGCAGCGCCAACGGCGTCGAACGGTTCTCCGGCGTCTGGGAGCAATCACCGGGACCCGCAACCCAGGTACGCCACGGCATCAACGCAGCCGCGCACCAGCAGCTGTTCACGACCCTGCCCGCCCAGGGATTCCGCCCGATCGCAGTGAGCGGTCATGACACGGCAGGCGGGATACGCTTCAGCTCCATCTGGCAGGCCATCCCATCGCCGGAAGTGAGGGCGCGGCATGGCCTGACCCCGGCACAATGGCAGAACCAGGTGGACACGCTTCCGAACGAAGGCTTCCGCCCGGTGGACCTGTGTGGCTACACCGAAGCCGGCCAAGTGCGCTTCGCCTCCATATGGGAGCGGACAACGACGCCGGAATGGGTGGCACGCCACGGCATGACGGCCGGAGAATACCAGCAGCAGTTCAATCATTGGGCCACCCACGGCTTCATCCTGCACCGGGTGAGCGGCTACCTGGACGGCGGGCAAACCCGCTACGCGGCACTCTGGAGCCGCGGACCGGACCTGACCTGGCAGGCCCGGCACGGGATCGACGCCGCGCAACATCAGACGGAATTCAACGCCCTGGTGAATCGCGGCTATCGGCTGGTCAAGGTAAACGGGTATCCCGAGGGCGGCACGGTTCACTACGCCTCGATCTGGCACAAGCCCTTCCTGTCGGATCGTGATGAGACGACGATCCGCCAGGCGGTGCAGAACTTCATGACCGCTCACAACGTGCCCGGTGTCTCGATCGCGATGACCCGCAACGGCGCGCTGATGTTCGCACGCGCCTTTGGCAACTCGGATAGCGCCGGAACGCCGGTCCTGCCAAGCCACCTCTTTCGTATCGCTAGCGTGTCAAAACCGATCACCTCGATGGCGGTCTTCCGGGCGATCGAAGCCGGATTGCTGGCGCTCACCGATCGGGTCTTCGGGCAGGGCGGCATCCTCGGCACGCAGTTCGGGACACTGCCCTATCCGGATCAGCGGGTCACGCAAATCACAGTGCAGCATCTGCTTGAGCACACCAGCGGCTGGAGCGGCGCGCAGGACCCGATGTTCGGCCAGCCCAGCGCCACACACGCGGATCTGATCGGCCAGATGGTTGGCCTCACGCTTGCAAACAACCCGGGTGCGATCTTTGACTATCTGAACTTCGGCTATTGCGTGCTCGGCCGCGTGCTGGAGCAGGTGTCCGGCTTGAGCTACGCCGACTTCGTGCGACAGCGGGTGCTCGCGCCCTGCGGCGTGACGGACATGCACATCGCCGGAGACACCCTGGCTCAGCGCCGTTCGAACGAGGTCACCTACACCCAGCAGGGAACGTTTAACCCCTACGCCCTGCCCGTCGCTCGCATGGATGCCCATGGCGGCTGGATCGCCAACCCGACCGACCTCTTGCGCATCGCGCTCCGGTTCGACGGCTTCCCGTCGAGGCCGGACCTGCTCCAGTCTACGACCGTCGCCACCATGGCGACCGCCACCACTGCGCCGGCTGCAGGCGGCGGAGCCGCCAACTACGCCAAGGGCTGGGCCGTGAACAGCGCGGGCAACTGGTGGCATCTCGGCGACTTCGCCGGCACCATCAGCGAACTGGTCCGGACCTCCGACGGCTTCTGCTGGGCGATCCTCGCCAACACCCGCAACGACGCCCAGCTCAACGCCATGCGAGCGGCGATCGACAATCTCGGATGGACGATCAAGAACGGCATCACCGACTGGCCGGCGGGCGACGCGATTTGAGGTGGTGTCGGATCATTCACTGTGTTCCACGACCCGGTGAGGATTCTGGCGGACGCTCATCCAGTTGCCAAAGCGCGCCAGCCTCCAACTCGTTGCTTTCATCGGCGGCTCGCCGGCGCGTCCTGGAAGGGGCAGATGATGAAGTGCGCCGACATCATGAGCAACAGGCCGAGGATAGCCAAGCACGATCTCAAGGTGAACGTCCCGGATGGCACTGACATCGACGCGACACTTGATGACGGTGCTCCGCAATGGGAAGACCGCTGGGAAGAATAGTGCTGGAAATCTTACCGGGGCCAGGCGCAACAAGGCGCTGCGCGAGGCTTGCGAATGCTGATCGAATAGGGACGCCTAATTGGCGTCGCCATGTGCCCTTCAGACCATTGAATTGAATGAAATGGAGTGGTGGGACCCCGCGCCGATCATGGTTGAGAGCCCACGCCGATGCACAACGAGGGCCAACTTGGAAGATAGGCCGGTTGCTTCCGGTCTACCTCGATGAGCCGACAATTGTGGGCGCCGCCCGAACTTCGCAATCGGGCCAGCAGCGGAAGTCAATGGGACTGAAAACGAAAACGACCACCAACTGAGACGGCCTCACTTCTTTACGGACCGTTTCGAGTAACAGGCCGGCCCCGGGGCGTTCTGCCGCTTCGTTTCCTGCGTACTTCGTCTGGTATCTGCTCCAGGCTCTTTAGCCTGTCCGGCATTCATTCATGATAAGCGGGGGATCTCGGAGAACGCTGTCGCTTCACGCGTGGGGCAGGTCAACCCTGCGCTGGTGAACCAGAAGGTGCTGGACGCGACAGAACACCATGGATGCGGAACACCTTTGATTGGTAGACTAACGGAGCCTGCCCGTGCGCCTTTTGTTGAGAATTATGCTTGCAATCGCCATCGTGAACCTTGCGCCGGCCATCGCCGCGACGCCGAAGGGCCCCGTCGCTTCTCCTGCCTTACAGAAGGAATTCGATGGCTTCATGGAGAAGTTTCGCGCGGCGCTGAGCGCAAACGACTCCGCCGCCGTTGCCGGTATGACGCAATTGCCCTTCATGAATGACAACGCAATTCGCGACGCCGCGCAATTCCGTACCAAGATCTATCCGACTTCGTTCACGGCGAAGAATCGCGCGTGTATCCAGCGCGGCAAGGCCTTCTACGATCGCGATCAACAGAACAATGACTATTACTCAGTCTTCTGCGGCCAGCTCATCTTCGTCTTCACTAAGACGCCGGCGGGCTTCCTTTTCACGGATATCGGCGCGAATGACTGATTAGGCACAATGCTGTTTACTGCTGCAACCGTTAATCCGACCTGCGCTGATTGATCAAGGCTCGCGGAATGCGATGTGGGCCGCTTCGGGTCATTTGCACACGTTCCCAGCCGGACAGGCCACGTCTGCTCGTCCCTTGGAAACGGGCAGTCCCGAATCATGAGTGTACGCCTTGGCCCGCAATTGCGAACGAGGGGGCAGAACCCATAACCCCAAGCGCGTAGTTGCTTCGCAAAGCTTGTCACTCCGCGTCTCGCCCAACCAATGCTGTGGCATATGGGTCTCGGATCTGCACTTCGTTGTCCGCGACGACGGTGGAGATCGACGCGCCATCACGCGCCGATCTCAGGTGACCGCGCCGCGCGCCGCGATCGGCCAAAGCGCTTCCACGCGGGCATTCGGCGTATGGAAGCCGCGCACGCCGACATACCAGTCGTAGAGATTGACGGTCGGTTCGCAATGGCCGGGGATCAGCGTCACCTTGTCGCCTAGCGCGAGCCGCGACGAAGCGCTGTCGAAATCGAGCAGGCCATGCTCGTCGGAGGGCCGATGATAGCGCAGGTCGGGCCGGCCGAGCACGACCGGAAATCCGCTGTCGTTCGACAGCGCCTTGTGGCCGGCATCGATGACCGCGCGTTCGCCGGCGCCGGTGCTCATCACCGTCGCGATCACGAACAGCGCATGCTCGAACAGATTGGCGTTGTGCGCCCCGTCGGCGAGGTTCTTGGCGTAGTCGGCGTCCATGAAGATATAGGAGCCCGCCTGCAATTCGTTCCAGATGCCGCTCGCGCCTTCGAGCTCGAATGTGCCGGTTCCCGCACCTCCAATCGTCCGGCACTGAAAGCCCGCGTCCTTGAGGACGCGCAGTGTCTCCGCGGTCGCGTTCGCGGCACCGGCGATGGCCGCGCGGCGCTCCTCCGGCGTGCGCAAATGCTGGGCAGAGCCGTGATAGGCCTGCAAGCCGCCGAACGACAGGAAGCGTGATGCCGCCACCTGCCGCGCCAGGGTGGCCGCCGCCGGCCCCGGCCTGACGCCGCAGCGACCGGCGCCGACGTCGATTTCGACCAGGACTTCGATTTGCGATCCTGCCCGCTCCGCGGCGTGCGACAATTGCTCGACCATGATCGCATCGTCGACGCAAACGCTGATGCGCGCGTGGCGCGCCAGCGCAGCGAGCCGTTCCAGCTTCCGCAGGCCTACCACCTCGTTGCTGACAAGCACGTCGCTCACCCCGCCCGCAACCAGGACCTCGGCCTCGGCGACCTTCTGGCAGCACATGCCGACCGCGCCGCGCGCGATCTGCTTGGCCGCGATGATCGGCGACTTGTGGGTCTTCGCATGCGGCCGCAACCGGACGCCGAGCTTGCCGACCGCCGCCGCCATCGTCTCGAGGTTGCGCTCGAAGGCGTCGAGGTCGATGATCAGCGCCGGTGTATCGATCTCGGAGAGCGGCGCGCCGATTTGGGCGGGTGGAAGGGACATCGAAAACCGGTTGATTGTGTTAGGGTTCGCGCCTCGAACGCGCTGCGGCATTTCTAGGGCAACATCGGCCGCAGCACCATTTCAGGCGGCTTCGATGCTCTCGGCAGGTGCGGGGAGGCGCCGTCCTCGTGATTTCGGAATATTGGCAGTCTACCCCTGTTTTGCCCGACGAGTCAAAACGGGCCATTGCTCGGCGCAGGCCATTGATGCCACCCGCCAAGGCTACTGTGCATGGGGTTGTTTTCGCGTTTTGTTGTGCGGGGGCGGCGCGCGAGCCCGAAAGGTCGGTCACCCCTGCCGAAAGCCCATCCGGAAGGCGCCCCAGTGCCTGCCGCGGATCATGATCGGCGAGGACAGGTCCTTCATCAGCACGAACTGCCCGCCGCCCATGTCGCGGCGGTAGGTCTGCAGCAGGAAGGGCTTCGTGCTGCCTGCGACCTTCTTCACCGTGCGGTCGGTGAACAGGCGGCGGTTGCGGCAATTGGCGTTGTTCCAGACCGGGTCCTTGCCCTGCGGCAGGCGGTAGTTCGGATTGTGGGTCGGCAGATAGCCGCTCCTCGCCCACGCGACGCAGTAGACGATGCGCGGATCCGATTTCTGGATCGGATCCTGGATCGCGGGCAGCACGCGGTCGGTGAACTCGACATAGCTGGTCAGGTACTGCTTCGGATCGGTGCCGGGAATCTCGCGGTAGGTCTCGTCCATGAGCTGGTCGAGAGTGATCTCGCCGCGATCGATCGCGGCCTCGAACTCCGTCGAGATCCGTTTCGCGGTCTCGACGACGGTGCGGATCAGCGGTGTGTCGGATGTCTCCACGCCGCTGTCGGCGATCAGCGCGATCAGGCCCTCGGACGTGTCGAGCAGCTTCGCCACCCGCTCATCGGCGTGCTTGAGGTCGCGCGAAGACAGGTCGACGCCCTTGGCGAGCTCGTTGAGCTCGCTGATGACGGTGTCGCAATGCCCGAGGTTGGAGGTTGCCGCGCGCGCGACGCTGTCGATCTCCGCTTCCACGGAGGCAAAGCCCTGCTGGACGCGCGAGATGATGCCGGAGATCGCTTGCGCGCCTTCGCCGGCGGTCTTGGCGCGCTGCGAGGCGTCGCTGCTCTCGCCGATCAGGCCTTCGATCTGGCCGTCGAGATCGCGCACGGTGTCGGAGATCTGGTGCGTGGCCTGGCGCGTGGCTTCGGCCAGGTTCTTCACTTCGCTCGCGACCACCGCGAAGCCGCGGCCGGCATTGCCGGCGCGCGCGGCTTCGATGGTGGCGTTCAGCGCCAGCAGGTTGGTCTGCTTGGCGATCGCCTCGATCGAGCCGGACACCTTCGCCACCTGTGCCAGCGCCGAGCCGACGGCGCTCAGGCGCGCCTCGATCCGCTCCACGGCTGCGACGAGCTCCGAGATGTGGCTGACCGCGTTATCGACGGCGCTGCGCGACTGGGCGATCTCGCCGACCGCGGCGGACGTGGTCGTCTGCACCGCCTGCGAGGCATTGGCGATGTCATGGTTGGCCGACACCATCGTCTCGGCCGTCTTCTGCAGATGATGGAACCGTTCCGACTGGTTCGCGACGCGGTTTGCGACTTCCTGGACGTTACCGGCGATGTCGGCGAGCTCCACGCCGAGACCGCCGATGCGGTCGGCGAGCTGGTCGATCAGTCGCTCGGCGAGCGTCCGGTTCGATCCGGTGTCCATTACTGCAAGCTGTGCCTGGGACATGTACGGGCTCTCTCCAGTCAGGGCCGTTGATCGGCTCTCGGCGGCATTCCCATTCCAGCTCGGCTTAGAGGGTGATTCGCAGCCGGTGTCTTGCCTGAGCGTGCACTACAGTTTGTAGGCGGTGCGAAATCCGCCCCAGTGCCGGCCCTGGACGCGGATCGGGACGTCGATCTCGCGCATCATCACCGTGTTCCCGTTGCCCATGTCGCGCGCATAGCTCTGGACCAGGTACGAGCGCAGGTTGCGGGCGGCAGCCAGCCCCGCCGGATCGTTGAACATGCGCCGGTTGCGGCTGTTCGCCGTGTTCCAGGCGACGTCGCCCGGCCGCTGCGGGTGCGAATAGATCCTGTTGTGCACGGGCAGGAAGCCGTTGCGGTCGACCATGGCGCAGAACGCCATGCGCGGGTCCTTGGCGAGGAACGTCTCCTGGAAGGGCGGCAGCGCACGGTCGGCCCAGTCCAGATATTTCGTGCGATATTGCTGCGGATTGGTGCCTGCAATTTCCACGTAGTCGACGTCGAAGAGATCCTCCATCTTGACCTCGCCGCGTGCAACCGCCTGCTCGAATATCTTCGTCAGCGCATTGCCGGCCTCCATGGCGCGGGTGACGAACTCCGTGTTCTCCTCATGGATCGACCAGAGCTTGTCCTCGATCTTCTCGCTGAGCGCGGCATTGGCATTGACGAATTGCGCGCGGGCGCCGGCCTTCGATTGCTCGACCACCCGCAGGCGGCAGGTGCCGATGTCTTCGAGGCTGCCTTCGATCGTCGCTTGCGGGGCGAGCCGGCCGGCATCGGCGCCGCCGATCAGCACGCCGTCCATCGCGATCTCATAGACCGGCATCACGCCGCGCGTGGTCTCGAATTTGAGGTGGCATGGCAGCCGTTCGGTCTTGCGCCGGTCGGCATGCTCGCTCTGGCGCAGCAGCACGGCGCAGCGCGATTTCAGCTTTTGTGCAAACGTGGTGACCGCTTTGCCGGCACTGGCGACGTTCTCGCCGTGGGTTTCGGCCGCCTTGGTTGCCGCGTCGATCTCCGCCGCGCTCTCGCCGACCGAGATGATGAATTCCGAAGCGCTGGCGGCATTGCCGGAGACTTCGCTGGTGGTGGCGTTCTGCTCGGCGACCGCGCCGTTGACGGTGTCGAACACCGGACGGATCGCTTCGATTGCCTGCGAGATGCGATGCACCGCGTCCGCCGATCCGGCCGCATCGCGTTGCAGCGCATCGATCTTCTTGGTGATCTCTTCCGTCGCGCTCTGGGTCTGCACCGCGAGTGCCTTGACCTCGGTGGCGACGACCGCAAAACCCTTTCCCGCGGCGCCGGCGCGCGCGGCCTCGATGGTCGAGTTGAGCGCGAGCAGCGTCGTTTGCCGCGCGATCTGCGCGATGAGGTTCACGACGTTGCCGATGGCAGCGGACGACTCGCGCAAGCGGTCGACATTGGCGCGCGCTTCCTGCGCCGCGGTGCTGGCCTCGTCGGCGAGCTTGCCGGCTTGCCGGACCTGCGCGCCGATGCCTTGCGCGGACTGGGTGAATTTGTCGGCGGCATCGGCGAAGGTGGATGCGGTCGATTGCGCCGCGTTGGTCCGGCCGGTCAGAGCGTCGGTGCGGTCGCGAATGGCGGCCAGCGTCGCCGCGGTCGCCTCGGCTCCGCCGGCCACCGAATTGGCGGCGCGCTCCAGCTGGCGGATCATGCCGCCGAGCTCGAGCTCAAGCAGTTCCAGGATCTCCCGGGCCGAATCGCCTTCGGTGGGGGCGGGTTCGGAATGGGGCGCCGAAAGCGCAGCCTCAGGGGCTGCCAAGGGCGCGGGCATTTCCGGCAGACGCTTCCGAAACAGTCCGAACGCCATCAGGTCTCTCTTGTCGGGGGACAGGCCGAGGTTATTTTCGCAGGCTGGAATGAAGTCACGGTTAACGATGCCTCACTTCTAGGCATGAAACCGTATGCTATTACCCTAAAGTATCAGAGGCTCTTTCATTCCGGTGGGGTGGGGGCCTATAAGGCCGCGTTTCCCACCCCATTGGCGTACGATTCCCAGAACATCCCAAGAGACCACGCATGGCCGGACATTCCCAATTCAAGAACATCATGCACCGCAAGGGGCGGCAGGATGCCCAGAAGTCGAAGATCTTCGGCAAGCTGGCGCGGGAAATCACCGTCGCGGCCAAGCTGGGGACGCCCGACCCCGCCATGAACCCGCGCCTGCGCGCCGCCGTGATCGCAGCGCGGCAGGAGAACATGCCGAAGGACAACATCGAGCGCGCCATCAAGAAGGCGATCGGCAGCGACGGCGAGAACTATGACGAAATCCGTTACGAGGGCTACGGCCCCGGCGGCGTCGCCGTCATCGTCGAGGCACTGACCGACAACCGCAACCGCGCGGCGTCGGATATCCGCTCCTTCTTCACCAAATCGGGCGGCAATCTCGGCGAAACCGGCTCGGTGTCGTTCATGTTCGACCGCACCGGCATCATCGAATACGACCGCAGCGTCGCCTCCGACGACGCGATGCTGGATGCCGCGATCGAGGCAGGCGCCGACGACGTGGTCTCGGGCGAGAGCGGTCACGAGATCTACGCCTCGACCGAAGGCTATCGCGACGTCGCCAAGGCGCTGGAAGCCAAGTTCGGCGAGCCGCGCAAGGCCGCGCTGATCTGGAAACCGCAGAACACCGTCGCAGTCGACGATGAGACCGGCGAGAAGCTGCTCAAGCTGATGGACCTGCTCAACGAGCACGACGACGTCCAGAACGTCTACGCCAATTTCGAGGTGTCGGACGCGCTGATGGCGAAAATGGGCGGCTAGGCAGCTGCTGGTCTGGTCCACGGCTGTCATCGCCCGCGAAAGCGGGCGATCCAGTATTCCAGGCACGCCGGAGCGATACAGTTACACGCGGCGTGATGGATACCCCCTTTGCGGCGTGTGACGGCAGAACGCGTGGTGGACAGCCTCGCTCCTCAAAGCACCCCACTTCCCCTGTTACTTCCGTTCTGTTTCTGTTTCCCTCAGTCCGGCCAGCCGCTATCACTGGCCCATGACCGCGCTCCCGATTCGTGGCCCTGTTCGCATCATCGGCATCGACCCCGGCTTGCGCCGCACCGGCTGGGGCGTGATCGAGGCCGAGGGCAACCGCCTGATCTACGTCGCCTGCGGCTCGGTGGAGCCGCCGGATGATCTGCCGCTGGCGAGCCGGCTGCTTGCCATCCATGAAGGACTCGCGGCCGTCCTGTCCAGCCACGAGCCGATGGAAGCGGCGGTCGAGCAGACCTTCGTCAACAAGGACGGCGTTGCAACGCTGAAGCTCGGCCAGGCCCGCGGCGTCGCCATGCTGGCGCCTGCAATGTTCGGCATCTCGGTCGCCGAATATGCGCCGAACCAGGTCAAGAAGACGGTTGTCGGCGCCGGTCACGCCGACAAGCAACAGATCGCGATGATGCTGAAGATATTGCTGCCCAAAGCCGAGCCGCCGTCAGCAGACGCCGCCGACGCGCTCGCCATCGCCATCACCCATGCCCATCACCGCCAGAGCACCGCGCTCCGGCTGAAGGTGGCGGGGATATGATCCGTCGTCGCTTGTCACCGCCGTCATGCCCGGGCTTGTTCCCGGTATCCACCTTCTTTGTTGCAGGGGGCAAAGACGTGGATGACCGGGGCAAGCCCCGCCATGACGAAAGACAGGCGTGTATTGCGACCGGGGACCTGAGATGATCGGCAAGCTCAAGGGCCTGATCGATTCCTACGGCGAGGATTTCGTCATCCTCGACGTCGGCGGCGTTGGCTATCAGGTGCATTGCTCGTCGCGGACGCTGCAGCATCTGCCGTCGCCGGGTGAGGCCGCCGTGCTGTCGATCGAGACCTATGTCCGCGAGGACCAGATCAAGCTGTTCGGCTTCCGCACCGACCATGAGCGCGAATGGTTTCGCCTGCTCCAGACCGTGCAGGGCGTCGGCGCCAAGGTTGCGCTCGCCGTGCTCGGCACGCTGGCACCGGCCGACCTCGCCAATGCCATCGCGTTGCGCGACAAGGCCGCTGTGGCGCGCACGCCCGGCGTCGGCCCCAAGGTCGCCGAGCGCATCGTCACCGAGTTGAAGGACAAGGCGCCGGCCTTCGCCAATGTCGATCCCGCCGTGGTGCATCTCGCCGGTGCCGTCGACGACCAGCGCGCGCCGCGCCCGGTGGCGGATGCAATTTCCGCGCTGGTCAATCTCGGCTACGGCCAGCCGCAGGCGGCTGCTGCGATTGCATCGGCCTCGCGTAGCGCCGGTGAGAATGCCGAGACGGCGCAGCTCATTCGCCTCGGGCTGAAGGAACTCGCGAAGTGAGCGACCCCAAAGCCAGCCGCATGGTTTCGCCCGAGCGCCGCAGCGACGATGTCGGCGATACCGCGCTGCGTCCGCAATCGCTGTCGGACTTTGTCGGCCAGCAGCAGGCGCGCAAGAATCTCTCGATCTTCATCGAGGCGGCGCGCAAGCGCGGCGAGGCGCTGGATCACGTGCTGTTCGTCGGCCCGCCCGGCCTCGGCAAGACCACCCTGGCGCAGATCGTGGCCAAGGAACTCGGCGTCGGCTTCCGCGCCACGTCGGGGCCGGTGATTGCCAAGGCCGGCGATCTCGCCGCGCTCCTCACCAATCTCGAAGAGCGCGACGTGCTTTTCATCGACGAGATTCATCGCCTCAGCCCCGCGGTGGAGGAGGTGCTCTATCCCGCGATGGAGGATTTCCAGCTCGACCTCATCATCGGCGAGGGACCGGCGGCGCGCTCGGTGAAGATCGAGCTGTCGAAATTCACGCTTGTCGGCGCCACCACGCGCGCCGGCCTTCTCACCAACCCCCTGCGCGATCGCTTCGGCATCCCGGTCCGGCTGAATTTCTACACCATCGAGGAATTGGAGAGCATCGTCAGCCGCGGCGCGCGCGTGCTCAATGTTGGCATGAGCGCCGATGGCGCCAACGAGATCGCGCGCCGCGCCCGTGGCACGCCGCGCATCGCCGGCCGCCTGCTCAGGCGTGTGCGCGATTTCGCCTCGGCGGCCAATGCCGACACGATCGATCGCACGATCGCCGACCACGCGCTGAGCGCGCTCGAGGTCGACGCGGCAGGTCTCGACGCCATGGACCGCCGCTATCTCACGACCATCGCGCTCAATTATGGCGGCGGCCCGGTCGGCGTCGAGACCATGGCGGCGGCGTTGTCGGAGCCGCGCGATGCCATCGAGGATATCATCGAGCCCTACCTGATCCAGTGCGGCTATCTGCAGCGCACCCCGCGCGGCCGGCTGCTGACGTCGCACGCCTTCCGGCATCTCGGTCTCGCCGAACCCAACCGCGACCCCGCCCAGTTCGGCCTGTTCGGCACGGATCAGGCCGACGAAGACTGACCGCCGCAACCGGTGAACCCACCGGATCAATCCCATCACTAATCCGAACGCGCGGCAAAAGACGCCGCCGTTCATGCAGATGGATTGGAGTTCGGAGAATGGGGCTGACGGACGACACAGGAGTGCTCGAACTCATCGCGGCCGCGCCGCAGCTTCGCACGCCCGATGAGACCGAGGCGTTTCTGGACCCAATGCCGATCAGTGAGCTGGCGTCGATGTGGTGCGCGCTCCAGCGCGTCAGCCGGCGCGACCAGGCCGGCAGCATCTGGGCCCTGAAGCTCTATTTCGATCATCTGCCCCACCGCCGGCCTCAACAGGCGCTCGATCTCGTGCTGGAAGTGCTCAAGACCGAGGCTGACAAGCCGACAGTGATGCAGCTCAACGACAAGTTCCTGCTGTCGCTGCTCTATGCGCATGGCGAAGTCGTGATCGCGCGCATAGAGCACGAGGCTGCGCACAATGACCGGCTGCGCTGGCTGCTCGGCGGCGTGCATGTTGCGCCCGACGATCCCTTGATGTCGCGTATTGCAGAACTTGCCGACAGCGAGGCCTGGCAGGCCGACTATGCGGCCCAGCGCACGCCGCGCGAGCCGCTCGATTGCGCCAGCATGCCGACCGCAGCGCTCGCCCGCGCTTGGGTCGAGCAGTATTCCAAGTCCGATCGTGATCAGGACGACAATCTGTTCGCGATCATGGATTTCGAGCGCGATCTGCGCGAGGACGATCCCGACCGGATGATCGACCTGATCCTCGAGATACTAAAAATCGAGGCAAATCCGGTGTTGCTGTCGCTGCTGGCCGCCGGTCCCCTCGAAGATGTGATCAGTGCCGGGACGATCGACCGCATCGAGCGCGAGGCGCGTGTCAATGAACGGTTTCGCGATCTGCTCGGCGGCGTCTGGTACTACCGCGCGCCCGAGGAATTGAAGACGCGGCTGGATGCGCTGATCGGCGAGAGCCGCTGGTGACGATTGTGCAGGCCTCTGCACGCAGATGCAGACGGTCTGCACGGGCGCACCCCAATTCCGCTTCAATCGGATCGCATCGAGACGCTGCATCAGAAACGGGCTTCCATGATCACGCGTCGTCACCTCATCCGTTCCATCGGGGGCTTGTCCGCCCTCGGAATCTCGACCGCTGCCTATGGCGTCGGCGTCGAGCCGATGCTGCGGCTCCGCGTCACCCGCTATCATCCGACGCCGCGGCAATGGCCGGCGGATCTTCCGCTCAAGATCGCCGTCATCGCCGATCTCCATGCCTGCGATCCCTGGATGCCGCTGGACCGGGTCGAGGCCATCGTCGACCGCACCAACGCCCTCAGGGCCGATCTCATCGTGCTGCTCGGCGACTACGTCGCCGGCCTGCATCAGGTCACGCGGCTCATTCCATGCAGCGAATGGGCACGCGTGCTGGCCGGCCTCAAGGCGCCGCTGGGCGTTCATGCCGTCATGGGCAACCATGATTATTGGGACGACAGGGCCGTGCAGCGGGCGGGGCAGGGGACGACCATCGCGCATCGTGCGCTGGAGGCCGCCGGCATCCCCGTCTACGAGAACGACGTCGTGCGCCTCACGAAGAACGGTCGCCCGTTCTGGCTCGCCGGCCTCGGCGATCAACTCGCGTTCCTCCCGGCGCGCCGGTTCCGGACCATGGCGCGCTTCGGTGCCGACGATCTCACTGCGACCCTCGCCAAGGTCACGGACGATGCGCCGATCATCCTGCTCGCGCATGAGCCCCACATCGCCCCACGGGTGCCATCGCGCGTCGCGCTGCAATTGTCCGGCCATACCCATGGCGGCCAAGTCCGCCTGCTCGGCTGGTCTCCCGCCGTGCCGCCGCAGCATGGCGTCCGCCTCGCCTATGGTCATGTCAGGCTGAAATGCGACGTCATCATCTCCGGCGGCCTCGGTTGCAGCATCTTGCCGCTCCGCTTTGGCGTGCCGCCGGAGATCGTCGAGGTGACGCTGGGTCGGGCGGGACACCTCGTGTCCTGACGACGCTTGCGCCGCGGTCTGTTTTTGCGCAGAACGGACCGGTGACGACAAGCGAAGAGGCTCGTGACGTGACTGCCCATCTCGATGGCGAGATCCGCGACGGCCGCCACCACATGCAGGTCCGCGTCTACTACGAGGACACGGATTTTTCCGGCATCGTCTATCACGCCAATTACCTGCGCTACATGGAGCGCGGGCGGACCAATCATCTCAGGCTGATGGGCGCCGAGCAGCAGGCGCTGTTCGAGCAGACCGAGACGGAAGGCGCCGGCTTCGCCTTTGTCGTGCGGTCGATGCATCTTGATTTCCTCAAGCCCGCGCGAATGGACGACGTCCTCGACATCGTGACCTGGCCCGTCGCGGTGAAGGGCGCCTCCATCATGCTGGCCCAGGAGGTACGGCGCGGCGGCGACGTGCTGGTGAAGGCCGAAGTGCGCGTCGCCTTCATCAGTGGCGGGCGTGCCCAGCCGATTCCGAAGTCCATCCGCATGCTGATGAAGGCCGATCTGATTTCGTGATCGCCCGATTTGTGATGCCCTATCGACTCCGGCGAGTGCAGCGATAGATTGCGGTCCTAACCCATCGATGAGGCACCCCATGTCCCGCCCGCCGCTTCCGCCCTTCACGAAAGAGACTGCTGCGCAAAAGGCCCGCATGGCCGAGGACGCCTGGAATTCACGCGATCCCGTCCGCGTGTCCCTCGCCTATACCGAGGACAGCCGCTGGCGCAATCGTTCGGAGGTGTTTCAGGGTCGCGAGGCCATCGTCGCGTTTCTCACCCGCAAATGGGAAAAGGAACAGGACTATCGCCTCATCAAAGACCTCTGGGCCTTCGACGGAAACCGTATCGCGGTGCGCTTTCAGTACGAATGGCATGATGCCGGCGGCCAGTGGTATCGTTCCTACGGCAACGAGCAGTGGGAGTTCGACGAGCACGGTCTGATGAGGCGGCGCGAGGCATCGATCAACGATATCGCGATTGCGGAGAACGATCGCCGGTTTCACTGGCCCACGCCGGGGCCGCGGCCGGCGGATGTGCCGGGACTGGGGGCCGATCCGTTCTGAACCCTCAACTCTCATGGTGAGGTGCCGCGAATCGGCGTCTCGAACCATTCAGGCCCCGCCCCTCCAATTGGAGCCTCTCATCCTTCGAGACGCGCGCGCGAGCGCGCTCCTCAGGATGAGGGGATGGATTTGCGTGCCAGAAACCGCGTAATCGCTCCACCCAGCTTCGCGCTTTCCATCGGCTGCTGCAGCGACTGCCGCGCCGTCGCAACGACGTCCTCCGGCGCCTTGCCGTCACGCATATCGCAGCACACTTGCGCGAATTCCACGTCGAATTCCGGATGCGGCTGCACGGTGAGGGTGGTGCCGTTGGCGTAGAGCAGGCCGGCATGCGGGGTGAAGTCGGACCGGAGGATCGTGAGCGCATCGTTCGGCGGTTCGATCACCTGATCCTGATGCGAGCAGGGAATTGCGACCGTCTCGCCGTCGAGGACTCCGTTTTCCGGCAGCACCTGATAGACGTGCCGGCCGATGCCCCAGCCCTTGTCCGACTTGCGCACGGTGCCGCCGAGCGCCTGCGCGATCAGCTGATGGCCGAAGCAGACGCCAACCATCGGCGTCTTGTCGGCGTAAGCCCTGCGGACGAAATCTTCCAGCGGCGCGATCCAGTCCAGCCCGTCATAGACGCCGGCGGCCGCGCCGGTGATCAGGATCGCCTCAAGCTCGCGGGGATCGGGAAGCGCATCCCCATTCGGGATGCTGACGACGTCGACCGTGGCTGTGGGGTCCTCCGCACGGATCATGCGCGCGAACATGTCCGGAAATGAGCCGTGGCGTTCGCGATGCTCTCGAGGAACGAGCCCTGTCTCGATGATCGTGATGCGTGCCATGCGATACCTGGTGAAGGCCAAGAGGATACAGCGGAAGCCACAGGGCCTCCAAGTCAACCATGCGCAAAATCCCGTGCGGGGTTGTCCTCGAATTCCAGCAGCGCCTTGCGCATGGTCTCGACCAGGTCCAGCGCCACGGGCGACGGACTGCGCTGGGCCGGGAACACCGCCGAGAATTCGAAATCGATGCGCGGCAGGAACCGTCGGACCACGACGCCGCGCGTGGCAAACTCCTGCGCGGTGAAGGGATCGCAGATCGAAACGCCGAGTCCTGACGACACCATGCCGCACATGATCTCCGACAGCGTCGTCTCGACCCTGAGCACGCGGCGGACGTCGTTGCGGTGAAAGACCTGGTCGACGAGATGCCGGCTGGACGAGCCCGCCGACAGCGAGATGAAGGTCTCGCCCTCGAAGTCGCGCGGCTCCAGCACGTCCTTCTCCGCGAGGCGATGCCCCGCCGGCATCACGGCAACACGCGCCAGCGCCGGCAGCCGCAGGCTCGGCAGGCCGGAATGGGCGATCGGCACCTCGGCAAAACCGATGTCGCATTGGTTGTTCAGGACCCAGTCGACCACGATCGGCGAGATCACGCCGAAGAAAGCAAGATTGAGGTTGGGGCGCTCCATCAAGAAATGTCCGGCAAGCCGTGGCAGATAGCCGTTCGCCAGCGCGGGCAACGCAGCGATGCGCAACGAGCCGGTGCGACGGCCGCGGATCTCCTCGGCCGCCGCGGAGATGCGCTCGAGACCGACGAAAGAGCGCTCGACCTCGGTGTAGAGCGCCATCGCCGCTGCGGTCGGGACCAGACCGGTGCCGCGCCGCTCGAACAGCTCCATCTTGAGCAGCGCCTGGAAGTCGCGCAGCAGCCGGCTGACGGCGGGCTGCGTCACCACCATCAGCTTGGCCGCCTCCGTGACACTGCCGGTCAGCATCGTCGCGCGGAAGGCTTCCACCTGCCGCGAATTGATCCGCACCATCTCCGATCCAATCATAACATTTCGGCATGCAGAAGGTGCCATTATTCATTGGACGATGGAAGTATAGGTCTGCGATCTTTTTCGGCAGAGCTGGAGACAGCCCGCTTTTTCGGCAGATTGGAGGCGTTCAAACCTCCAGATCGCGCCAAACCCGCCGACCGGGGGCCGGAGCCCTGATCAGAGAGGGGGGGCGCAGAAGGGAAAGCGGAAGGCGCTCCGGCCGGAGACTTGTCGGCACGTCACCTCATTCCGGTATTGGAGATTGGTCCAAATGAAGACACTTCGCCTTCTGACAGCGGTCAGCATCGCTGCGCTCGTTGCCGTTCCGTCGGTCGCTTCGGCCCAGCAGAAAACGCTGTACGTCGCAGGTTACGGCGGCTCGTTCGAGAAGACGATCCGCGACGAGGTGATCCCGGCCTTCGAGAAGGAGAACGGAGTCAAGGTCGAGTATGTCGCCGGCAACTCTACCGACACGCTGGCAAAGCTTCAGGCGCAGAAGGGCAATCAGCAGATCGACGTGGCCATCGTCGATGACGGCCCGATGTACCAGGCCATTCAGCTCGGCTTCTGCGGCAAGCTCGACGGCCTGCCGGCCGATCTCTACGACACTGCGCGGTTCAAGGACGACCGCGCGGTTGCGATCGGCATCGTCGCGACAGGTCTGATGTACAACACCAAGGTGTTCAAGGAGAAAGGCTGGGCGCCGCCGACCTCGTGGAACGACCTGAAGGACACGAAATACGCCAAGCAGCTCGTGATCCCGCCGATCAACAACACCTACGGTCTTGAAGCGCTCGTGATGCTGTCGAAAATGAACGGCGGCGGCGAGACCAATGTCGATCCCGGCTTCAAGATCTTCAAGGAACAGATCAATCCGAACGTGCTCGCCTATGAGCCGTCGCCGGGCAAGATGACCGAACTGTTCCAGTCGGGCCAGGCCGTGATCGCGGTGTGGGGCACGGGCCGCGTGCAGAGTTTTGCCAACACCGGTTTCCCCGTGGACTTCGTTTACCCGAAGGAAGGCGCGGCGACGCTGCTGACGACGGCATGTCCGATCAACAAGCCGAACGCCTCGCCGGTCGCGGCGAGCTTCGTCAAGATGCTGCTCGATCCCAAGATTCAGCTCGTGATGCTGAAGGACTATGGCTACGGTCCGGTGCTGAAATCGTTGGTGATCCCGCCGGAGCTCGGCAAGATGGCGCCGATCGGCGAGCGCGCGTCCAAGCTCTATAATCCGGACTGGACCGTCATCAACGAGAAGCGCGAGGAGTGGACGAAGCGCTGGAATCGCGAGGTCGAACGCTGATCGGTCGCAGCGGAGACAGCGTCATGGCCTATCTCGAGCTCGATCGGGTCGCAAAGCAGTTCGGCGCGCAGACTGTGGTCGATGACTTCAGCCTGTCGGTGGGGAAGGGGGAGTTCATCTCCTTCCTCGGCCCATCCGGCTGCGGCAAGACCACGACGCTGCAGATGATCGCGGGCTTCCTCGATCCCACCCGCGGCGCGATCCGGCTGGAGGGAAAGGATCTCACCGCGATCCCTCCGGCCAGGCGGGGCCTTGGCATCGTGTTCCAGAGCTACGCGCTGTTTCCGCACATGACGGCGGCGGAGAACGTCGCGTTCGGCCTCGAGATGCGCAAGGTGCCGCGCAACGAACGGGCCGAGCGCGTCCGTGCCGCACTCGCGATGGTCGGCCTTGCCGGCTACGAAGACCGCCATCCCCGCCGCATGTCCGGCGGCCAGCAGCAACGCGTGGCCCTGGCCCGCGCGCTGGTGATCAAGCCGAGCGTGCTGCTGCTCGACGAGCCGCTGTCGAACCTCGATGCGAAGCTGCGCGAGGAGATGCAGATCGAGCTGCGTCAGATCCAGCGCACCGTCGGGACCACCACGATCCTCGTTACCCACGACCAGAACGAGGCGATGTCGCTGTCCGATCGCATCGTGGTGATGAGCCAGGGAAAGATCGAGCAGATCGGCACGCCGCAGGAGACCTACGAAAAGCCGGCTTCCGCCTTCGTCTCGCAATTCCTCGGCAAGACCAACGACTTCGCCGCGACGATCGATCGGACAGCGGCACCGGCGCGTCTCGTGGTCGGCTCCTGGGCCGTGCCGGCGCCGGCCGGCTTCAACGGTGCCGTCACCGTCAGCGTTCGTCCTGAAAGAATCGGCTTTGGCGATGCGGGCCTCACGGCCAGGATCGTCACCCGCATCTTCCAGGGCAATCACTGGCTCTTTCAGTGCGACAGCGAGTGCGGCCCGGCGATCGTGATTCGCCAGAACGACGGCAAAGCGCAGCCGGCCGAAGGGGACGCGGTTCGCCTCACCTGGCGACCCGAGGACATGAGTGCGCGCGCGAGGGAAAGCGCATGAGCGGGGTTGCGGAGGAACGCGGCGCACGTGCGCCGTGGGCGCTGACGGCGCCCGCCTTGATGCTCTTCGTCGGCGTGCTGCTCATTCCGCTCGCGATGACCGTGATGCTGTCGTTCCACGATTGGGGCCAATACAAGGGCATCGAGCCGGTTTTCATCCTCAAGAACTGGTACGAGATCGCGGCCGATCCGTACTACGCCGAGATGTTCTGGCGGACGTTTCGCATCGCGATCCTGACCACCTTGCTCACGGCCTTGCTGGGCGCGCCGGAAGCCTACATCCTCAACCGCATGAGCGGCCGCTGGAAGAGCTTCTTCCTGCTCGTCATTCTTGGTCCGCTGCTGATCTCCGTCGTCGCGCGCACGCTTGGCTGGGCGCTGTTATTCGGCGGCAACAACGGGCTCGTCAACAAGCTGCTGATGTCGCTCGGGGTCATGCGTTCCCCCATTCCATTCATGTTCACGGAAACAGGCATGGTCGTTGCGCTCGCGCATGTGATGATGCCGTTCATGGTGCTTTCCGTATGGGCGGCGCTGCAGCGGCTTGATCCGCAGATCGAGAACGCCGCGATGTCGCTAGGCGCCGGCCCCGTCACCATCATCCGTCGCATCATCATGCCGCAGATCATGCCGGGCGTGCTGTCGGGCGCGATCATCGTGTTCTCGTTGTCGGCAAGCGCCTTCGCGACGCCCGCGATCATCGGAGGCCGCCGGCTCAAGGTTGCGGCGACGCTCGCCTACGATGAATTCCTCAACACGCTGAACTGGCCGCTCGGTGCGGCGGTCGCAACGTTGCTGCTGTTCGCGCTGGTCCTGATCGTTGTCGGCAGCAACGCGCTGATCGAGCGGCGCTATGCGGAGGTGTTCCGATGAGACGGAACGGTCCACTCGCGCTGATCTTCCATACGATCTTCGTCATCATCATGTTGGCGCCGATCCTGGTGGTGTGCCTCGTCGCGTTCACGCCCGAGGGATACTTGTCGCTGCCGACCAACGGCTTCTCGCTGCGCTGGTTCAGGGCTATCGCGAACTATCCCGAATTCATTCATGCCTTCTGGGTCAGTCTTGGCCTTGGCGCGCTGTCGTCTCTGGTGGCGCTGCTGTTTGCGGTGCCAGCGGCGCTCGCGATCGCGCGCTATCGTTTCCGCGGCCGCGATGCGCTGGCGGCGCTGTTCCTGTCGCCTCTGATGATCCCGCACGTCGTGCTCGGTATCGCCTTCCTGCGCTTCTTTACGTCGGCCGGGCTGGGCGGAAGCTTTGCCGCGCTGATCATCGCTCATGTGATCATCGTGTTTCCGTTCGCGCTGCGGCTGACGCTCGCCGCGGCGACCGGCATGGACCGCACCGTCGAGATGGCGGCGGTCTCGCTGGGCGCCGGCGGCTGGACGCTGTTCCGCCGGGTGACCTTGCCGCTGATCCTGCCCGGCGTCATCAGCGGCTGGGCGCTCGCCTTCATCCAGTCCTTCGACGATCTCACCATGACCGTCTTTCTCGCCGCGCCCGGTACCGAAACGCTGCCGGTTCGCATGTTCCTCTACATCCAGGACAACATCGATCCGCTGGTGACGTCGGTCTCGGCCTGCGTGATCGCGATCACCATGAGCGCCCTCATTCTGCTCGATCGCTTCTACGGGCTCGACCGCGTGCTCGCCGGCAAGGGCGATACGGGACGATAGGAGAACCTATGTCAGGAGAATACGACGTCGCCGTGGTCGGCGGCGGCTTGCTCGGCTCCGCCATCGCCTGGGGCCTCGGCCGGCTCGGCAAGAAAGTCGCCGTGCTCGACGAGGGCGACATCACCAAGCGCGCCTCGCGCGCGAACTTCGCGCTGGTCTGGGTGCAGAGCAAGGGCCTTGGTATGCCCGCCTATACCGTCTGGACCGTGCGGGCGGCGGAAGCCTGGAGCCGGCTCGCCTCGGAGCTGAAGCAGCAGACCGGCCTGGACGTCTGCCTTCAACAGAATGGCGGCTTCCATCTCACGCTCGGCGAGGAGGAGTTCGGCCAGCGCTCCGAGCTGGTCAGGCGCATGCACAACCAGGTCGGCGCCGCCGATTACAAGATGGAGATGCTCTCCGCCTCCGAGGTGAAGAAGTCGCTGCCGCTGATTGGCCCTGAGGTCTCCGGCGGCAGCTATTGTCCGCTCGACGGCCATGTCAATTCGCTGCGCACGTTTCGCGCGTTCCACACCGGATTCAAGGCGTTCGGGATCGACTACCTTCCGGAACGGCCGGTTTCGGCCATCAGCAGGAGCGGCGGTGAATTTCGCCTGACCACGCCGAAAGGCGAGCTGCGCGCCGCCAGGATCGTGCTCGCCGCCGGCAACGCCAACCAGGCGCTGGCGCCAATGGTCGGCCTCTTTGCTCCGATGGGGCCGACCCGCGGCCAGATCGTCGTGACCGAGCGCACCATGCCCTTTCTGCCGCATCCGCTGACCACGATCCGCCAGACCGACGAGGGCACGGTGATGATCGGCGACAGCAAGGAGGACGAACTCGACGACCGCGCGCTGAAGCATTCGATCAGCGCCGTGATGACGGACCGCGCGCAGCGCATGTTCCCGCATCTGTCGCGGCTCAACGTGGTCAGGAGCTGGGCCGGCATTCGCGTCATGCCGCAGGACGGCTTTCCGATCTACGACCAGTCGGAGACGCATCCCGGCGCCTTCGTCGCTTGTTGCCATTCCGGCGTGACGCTCGCCTCGAACCATGCCTTCGAGGTCGCACGCATGGTGGCGCAGGGCGCGCTCGAGCCCGAACTGGTCGGCGCGTTCTCGGCCAGCCGTTTCGGCGGCGCGGGCGCGGCGAACAACAGCGGCTACTAGAGATTCTTCAGCAAGGAGCCAAGAGGCATCCCCATGTTCAGGCGATCCGAACACGACCAGCGTCCGCCGGTCCAGATCTTCGTCGACGGCGTCGCTGTCGCGGCGCGTCAGGGCGACACAGTCTCCGCGGCGCTCTTGGCCTCCGACGTTGACGCACGGCGTTCCACCGCAGTCAGCGGCGCGCCGCGTCTGCCCTATTGCATGATGGGCGTGTGCTTCGACTGCCTCGTCACGATCGACGGTGTCGGCAATCGCCAGGGCTGCCTCGTGCCCGTCGCCGACGGGATGCAGGTCGAAATCCAGAAGGGCAAGCGGGAGATCGGAAAATGACTTTGGCTCCCAAGCGCGAGGATTACGACGTCGTGGTGATCGGCGCCGGGCCCGCCGGCCTCGCTGCCGCTGCAACGGCCGCCGAAGCCGGCTTGTCGACGTTGCTGCTCGACGAGAACATGGGCCCCGGCGGCCAGGTGTTCCGCGCGATCTCATCCACGCCGGTGACCGACCGCAACCAGCTCGGCGCCGATTATTGGGTCGGTGCCGATCTCGTGCAGGTGCTGCGCGCGAGCAGCGCCGAGGTGATTCATCGTGCCACCGTCTGGAGCCTCGACCGTAATCTCGAGATCGCAGCCTCGATCGGCGGTGCGTCCGCCTTCGTCAAGGCCAACCGCGTGATCATTGCGAGCGGCGCGCTGGAGCGGCCGTTCCCGATTGCGGGGTGGACGCTGCCCGGTGTGATGACGGCTGGCGCAGCGCAGACCATGCTGAAGTCTTCGGCGCTGGTGCCGAACGGCCGTACCGTGATCGCAGGGCAGGGGCCGCTGCTCTGGCTGCTCGCCGCGCAGATTCTGCGCCTCGGCGGCCGTATCGACCGCATTCTCGATACCACCGAGCGCGGCAATTACTTGGCCGCGCTGCCGCACGCCTTCGCCTTCCTGACCTCGCCTTATTTCGCCAAGGGTCTCGCCATGATGCGCGAGGTGAAGGCGAAGGTGCAGGTCGTCTCCGGCGTTACTGAGCTCTCGGCCTCCGGCGATGGCCAGCTCGCCAGCGTGAGCTATGTCGCCGGCCGCAGGCGCGAGACCGTTCCCGCCGATCTTCTTCTGCTGCACCAGGGCGTCGTGCCCAACGTCAATCTGGCGATGGCGGCCGGGGTCGAGCATCGCTGGGACGATCTGCAATTGTGCTGGTCGCCGGTGCTCGATGCGAACGGGAATTCGTCGGTCGCGGGCATCGCGATCGCGGGCGACGGAGCAGGCATCGGCGGCGCAAATGCAGCCGTTGTGCGCGGCCGCATCGCGGCGCGCGCGGCAGTGGAGGCGCTGGCCCCCGCTTCTGCCGCGAAGCTCGTGCCGATGGCACAGCTGCGCACCGATCTCGCCAAGGCCGAGCGCGGCCGCGTCTTTCTCGACACGCTGTTCCGCCCCGCGCGGCAGTTCCGCATTCCCTCGGGCGATACCGTTGTCTGCCGATGCGAAGAGGTGACGGCAAAGGACATTCTCGATGCGGTCGCGATCGGCGCGACCGGGCCGAACCAGCTCAAGGCCTACCGCCGCACCGGCATGGGCCCGTGCCAGGGCCGGCTCTGCGGCCTCACCGTGACCGAACTGATGGCGCAGGCGCGGGGCAAGACCCCGCAGGAGATCGGCTATTACCGGCTGCGCGCGCCGGTGAAGCCGATCACGCTGGCAGAGCTCGCCGCCGTTCCGAAGACCGAGGCCGACGTCAAGGCGGTGGTCCGCGGATGACCAAAAACGTGGATGCGATCGTCGTTGGCGGCGGCATCCACGGATGCTCGACGGCTCTGCACCTGTGCCTTGCCGGGATGAAGCCGATGCTGATCGAGAAGGACTATGCGGGACGCCACGCCTCGGGCGTGAACGCCGGCGGCGTGCGCCAGCTCGCGCGGCACATCCCCGAGATTCCGCTCTCGATCCGCTCCATGGGGATCTGGGAGAAGGTTGCGGAGCTCGTCGACGACGATTGCAGTTTCGAAAGCCACGGCCAGGTGCTGGTCGCCGAGAACGAGGAAGAGCTCGCGGTCTGCCGCGCCCGCGTCGCCGAGCTCAACGGACTCGGCTTTACTCACGAAGAGCTGATCGACGCGGCTGAACTCCGGCGCCTCGTGCCTGCCGTTGCGGAGACCTGTCCCGGCGGCGTCGTCTCGCGCCGCGACGGCGCGGCCAATCCGGCGCAGACGACCACTGCATTCCGCCGCAAGGCGGAGCGGCTTGGCGCCACCGTGCGCGAGGGCGTGGCCGCCAACAACATCCGGTACCGCGACGGCCTTTGGCATGTTGAAGTCGGCTCCGACACCTTCGCCGCGCCCGTGCTGGTGAATGCCGCCGGCGCCTGGGCCGGCAAGATCGCCGCTGATCTCGGCGAGCCCGTTCCGGTCGAAACCGTCGCGCCGATGCTGATGATCACCTCGCGTGTGCCCCACTTCATCGATCCCGTCGTGATCCTGCGCGGCCGCAAATTGTCCTTCAAGCAATTCGTCAACGGCACCGTGCTGATCGGCGGCGGTCATCTCGCGACGCCATATCAGGATCGCAACGAGACGGTGCTGGATTGGAAAAGTCTTGCGACCAGCGCACAGACCGTGTTCGAACTGTTTCCGGTGATGCGCAGTGCCACCATCGTGCGCGCCTGGGCCGGCATCGAAGCCAAGATGAAGGACGACATCCCCGTGTTCGGGCCGAGCAGCCGTCACCAGGGTCTCTATCACCAGTTCGGCTTCTCGCTGCATGGCTTCCAGCTCGGCCCCGGCGCCGGAGCCGTCATGGCGGAGCTGATCGTGAATGGCGGCACCCAGACCCGCGTCAGCGATCTCGGCATTGACCGCTTCCATCCCTCCACGCTCCAGAACAAGAGGACATCATGAGCATTACCCGCAGCATTCGCACACCCATCATGCACCGCGCCGTCGAGGCGAATGGCTTCGTCTTCCTCGGCGGCACCATCGCCGACGACACGTCGGTGTCCATGGGAGAGCAGACCCGCAACATCCTCGGCAAGATCTCCGGTTATCTTCAGGAAGCGGGAACCGACAAGAGCCGCGTCGTCAGTGCATCGATCTTCGTTACGGATCTCTCCAAGAAGAAGGAGATGGACGCAGCCTGGACCGAGTTCTTCGGCGACAATCTGCCGACCCGCGCCACCGTCGGCGTCGCCGATCTCGGCGGCGGTGCGCTGATCGAGGTGGTGGTGACCGCGCTCAAGGGCTGATCGCTCGTTGATCGAACGGCAGCGCCTGCTTCGCGCTGTCGTTCCCTCGAACACCGGCTTGATCTTGCGCTCCTGCAAGACTAATTAAAGGCTCTCAATCAGGAACTTCGCAGCCATGGACTTGACCCCGACCGCAACGCTCATCCGCCTTGCTCACGGGGAATTCCATGCCTGCTTCCATCATCCTGTCGAACCTCTCGCTGTCCACGCCTGACGGCCGTTCTCTTCTCGCCGGCATCGATCTGACATTCGGGGCCGAGCGCACCGGTCTCGTCGGCCGTAACGGGGTCGGGAAGACGACGCTGCTTGCGGCAATCTCAGGAGACCATCTTCCCCAGTCCGGACGCGTTCTGATCAACGGCACCATCGGCCTGTTGCGCCAGGACGTGCAATTGCCTGCAGGAGCGACCGTAGCCGATCTGTTCGGCGTGCGGTCGGCAGTGGAATTGCTGCGTCGTGCCGAGCGCGGCGACGCATCAATCGACGATATGGCCGCGATCGACTGGACTCTCGAAGGGCGGCTGGAGATCGCCCTGGCGCGCCTCGGATTCGATCTGTCGCCCGATACGGAGCTCTCGTGCCTGTCCGGCGGCCAGATCACGCGGGTGCGGCTCGCGGCGCTGCTCTTTGCCCAGCCCGATTTCCTGTTGCTGGACGAGCCCACCAACAATCTCGATCTGGATGGACGCAAGGCGGTGATCGATTTCCTTGCGACTTGGCGCGGGGGTGCGATCGTCGTGAGCCACGACCGCAACCTGCTTGAAGCGATGAATGCAATCGTTGAACTGACGTCGCTCGGAGCAACACGATACGGTGGCAATTGGAGCCATTACCAGGTGCAAAAGGCCCTCGAACTCGCCGCCGTCAGGCAGGACCTCGCGCACGCCGAGAAGAGCCTGTCCGAGATCGACGAGAAGGCACAGGAGGCTGCAGAGAGGAAGGCGCGCAAGGACGTCGGCGGCAGGAAGAAGCGCGCCAAGGGCGACATGCCGCGGATCCTGGCGGGGGCCCGCAAGGACCGCAGCGAGGACAGCGGCGGCAAGACCGTGCAAATCGGCGAACGGCGACGAGCCCAGGCCCTCGAGTCAGTCGATGCTGCGCGCCGACGCGTCGAGATTCTGCAGCCGCTCTCCATCAGGCTGGCCGCGACCGGTCTGCCGGCAGCCAGGGAAGTGGTTTGGCTCGACAGCGTCAGCGCCGGTTATCGGACGGAGCAGCCGGTGCTGCGCGGTCTATCGTTCACCATGGTCGGGCCCGAGCGCGTGGCGCTGACCGGGCCCAACGGCTCCGGCAAGACCACGCTGCTGAAGGTCATTGCGGGTGAGTTGCCGCCGATTGCGGGAACGGTTCGGGTCAGGCCTGACTTCGCCTTCTTCGACCAGAAGGTCAGCCTGCTCGATCCCGCTCTCTCGATCCTGGAGAACTTTGGCCGCCTCAATCCAGCGGCAGGTGACAATGCGTGCCATGCCGCGCTGGCGCGCTTCATGTTTCGTGCAAACGCAGCTCTACAGCCGGCTGGAAGCTTGAGCGGCGGGCAGATGTTCCGTGCAGGCCTTGCCTGCGTGTTGGGCGGGGCGGCGCCGCCATCATTGCTGATTCTGGACGAGCCGACCAATCATCTTGACATCGAGTCGGTCGAAGCTGTCGAAGCGGGCTTGAGGGCCTATGACGGCGCGCTGCTCGTGGTCAGCCACGATGAGGCATTCCTGCAGGCGATCGGAATCACGCGGCGGCTAGATCTTATCGCCAGCATGCCGCGCGCCAATGGCAGGATCACGTGATCGATCGCGATCCATTGTTGCAGAGATTTTCAAAAGCCCGACGCCCTGCCCCCAGCGCGTCGGGCGGAAAAAACGAGTATCAATCCGTGATCCCAACGCCGCTGTTGTGACGCGTGTCGCGCCGGTTTCCTACTCCGGGAAACTACCGCATCGGAACCGGGCCGTCCGCAAGATGCTGCTGAATGGGACGCGCCGATCAGGGCAGGCGAGGTTGAGCAGCGAACCTGGTCCGTAGGCCCCGACCGTGAACGCCATCGCACCGAAGCGCCGACCGGCGCGAGGCGAACGATGATGCGAATGATGCCGAAGAACATCTTTGCGCCGTGTCGAAGTAAATCAGCGGCTTCAGCCCGGGCGCGGCAGACACGGTTGAGATTTCCCATCGAGGAGATGCCGCACCAGGGTGCAGAAGATCACCGCGGGATCATCATCTTAATCAGCGCGATGAAGCCGTCGCCGATCGGCTTTACGGCTACCGCGCTCGGGATAGGCATAGCCAATGAGGAGGTCGAGCGTGACCGCGATCAGGACCTGGATGCAGAGGATCTTGTACCAGGGCTGATGCTGGCGGAGGACGGCTGGCTGGATCGCGACGCATGTCGTATTGTCGGCTCTGAAACGTATCGTTGCTTGATTTGCATGATGTGATGGTCGTCGCGGAAGCGACAATCACATTTTTGCCTGTTAGCACCAAGATCGAACACTGGGCCGCAATCGGGGGAAACATGTCGAAAGCAACAGGCTCCGACGAGCACGTGCAAGGTTATTTTCCGCGTTGGAAACTGAAGACCTCGGGCGTGATCATGCCGGAGGAGCGGTTGTCCTGGGGCCAGACGATCGTCTCCAGCCTCCAGCATTGCGTTGCGATGTCGGGCTCGACGATCATCGCGCCGCTGCTGATGGGGTTCGATCCCAATATTGCAGTCCTGTTCTCCGGCATCGGCACCTTGATCTTCTTCGTCATCGTCGCCGGACGCGTACCGAGCTATCTCGGCTCGAGCTTCGCGTTCATCGCCGTTGTTATCGCCGCCACCGGCTATGCCGGACAAGGGCCGAACCCGAACCTATCGGTTGCGCTCGGCGGAATCGTGGGCGCTGGGGTGCTGTACGGCGTGATTTCGCTGATCGTCATGTGGTCCGGCGTCGGCTGGATCGAAAGGCTGCTACCGCCGGCCGTCACCGGCGCCGTTGTTGCCGCGATCGGCCTCAACCTCGCGCCCGTGGCGGTCAAGGCGGTGAGCGCCGGCGCATTCGACACCTGGATCGGGCTCGCCACCGTCCTGATCATCGGCGTGGTCGCCGTTGCCGCGCAGGGCCTTTGGCGCCGCCTCCCGATCATTGTCGGCGCAATCGGCGGGTATCTCTTGTATTGGCTGTTCACGAACGGCCTCGGTCTCGGCAAGCCGATCGACTTCGCACAAGTCTCGGCCGCGCCATGGTTCGGCCTGCCGAATTTCACCACGCCGACGTTCCAGGCTGATGCAATCTTCCTGATCGCGCCTGTTGCGGTCATTCTCGTCGCCGAGAATCTCGGGCACATCAAGGCCGTCGGCGCTATGACAGGCCGCAGTCTTGACGCCTATCTCGGCCGCGCCCTGTTCGCAGATAGCCTCGCGACCATCGTAGCGGCCTTTGGCGGCGGCACCGGTGTCACGACCTATGCCGAAAACATCGGAGTCATGGCAGCGACGAAGGTTTATTCCACCTTGTTGTTCGCCTTCGCCGCCGTTGTGTCGATCCTGCTCGGTTTCTCCCCGAAGTTCGGCGCGCTGATCCTGTCGATCCCGGGTCCCGTCATCGGTGGACTCTCGATCGTGCTGTTCGGGTTGATCGCAGCGATGGCAGGACGAATCTGGGTCGAGAACAGGGTCGACTTTGCCGATCCTGCAAATCTGATCACCGTCGCCGTGGCGCTGATCGCAGGCGCCGGCGACCTCACGCTCAGATTCGGCGCGTTCACGATCGGCGGGATTGGTACCGCGACCTTCGGGGCCATCATCCTCTATCAGGTCCTGACTTCCCCAATGGCGCGCCGCCTGGGATGACGCCCGGCGATGCGCTGACGGGATGGAACAAAAAGCCCGCGCCGCTGATGAAGAGGTGTCCTGGAGAGAACACATGCAGCAGACCGACCGCCGAACCTCGTTCCCCTCCCGCCTCGTCGGTCAACACGCCCTGGTGACCGGCGCCTCACAAGGCATCGGCCGCGCCGTCGCGGTCCGGCTCGCCCAGGAAGGGGCAGCCGTTGCCATCAACTATTTCGGCAGCCCCGAGGGGGCCGATGAGACGCTGGCGCTTGCGCGAGCGGGATCCGCCGCTCGCGGCCATGAGGGGCTCGATCACGTCATCGTCAAGGCCGACGTCGGCAGTGAGCAGGAGATCGCCGCAATGTTCGAGACGATCCTGGCGCGCTGGAAGCGCCTCGATTGTCTCGTCAACAATGCCGGCTTCCAGCGGGAATCGCCGAGCGAGGCGCTCGACGTCGAAACGTATCGCCGCATCATCGACGTCAATCTCAACGGCGCCGTGCTGTGCGCGCAGAAGGCGCTCGCCCATTTCGTCGCACGCGGCGGAGGCGGCAGCATCATCAACTGCTCCAGCGTCCACGAGATCATCCCAAAGCCCGGCTATCTCGCATATTCGATCAGCAAGGGCGGCATGGCCAATCTGACGCGCACGTTGGCGCTCGAATTTGCCGGCCGCGGCATCCGCGTCAACGCAGTCGGTCCGGGCGCAATCGACACGCCAATCAATGCGGCCTGGACCGGCGATCCCCAGAAGCGCGAGGTGGTCACCAGCCACATTCCGATGGGGCGCGTCGGCACGCCGGAAGAGATCGCCGCCGTGTTCGCCTTCCTTGCCTCCGATGATGCGAGCTACATCACCGGGCAAACCATCAATGCCTGCGGGGGCCTGACGCTGTTTCCGGAATTCCGGGAGAATTGGGCGAGCTGAGGGGTTGTTTCGGACCCGCGTTTCGGTTGGGACGCTGCGGCGCCGTGTGCTATCGACCGTGGACGATGCTGCCGCCATTGGCAGCCGCCGACACATGACGGGCTCGTGAGCACAACCATCAACATCAATGCCTATAGCGACGCGCTGGTGGTCCTCGGGACGGCCGGCGTCGTGGTGCCGATCGTCCGCCATTGGGGCATCAATCCCGTGCTGGGTTATCTCGGTGCCGGCGCCATTCTCGGTCCGCTCGGGCTCGGCTCGCTCGTGCAGCAAATGCCGTTCCTGTATTGGTTCACGGTGACGGACGCGCACAATGTCGAGGGTATCGCGAATCTGGGCATCGTCTTCCTGCTGTTCCTGATCGGGCTCGAGCTGTCTTTCAGACGGCTATTGACGATGCGACGTCTGGTGTTCGGGCTCGGCGGCCTGCAGGTGGTCGTGACGTCCGCCTTGATATTCGGCGCCGCGCTTCTCTCCGGGCAAAATTCCGATACCGCCGTCATCCTTGGTGCGAGCCTTGCGCTGTCCTCGACGGCGATCGTGCTTGAGCTTTTGTCCAGCGAAAGGCGGCTTGCGACCACGGCCGGGCGCGCCAGCTTCTCCGTGCTGCTGGCCCAGGACCTTGCCGTGGTTCCCATTCTCGTCTTCGTGTCCTTGCTCGCTGCAGACAGTGGCGGCTCGGTCGTGGCGCACATTTCCAGCGCGATCCTCAAGGCGACGGTCGCGGTCGTTTCCCTGATTCTGATCGGGCGGCTGCTGATGCGTCCGCTGTTCCAGATGGTTGCGGGCACTCATTCAACGGAGTTGTTCGTCGCGGCGACCCTGTTCGTCATCGTCGGCGCAGGGCTTGCCGCGCACCAGGCTGGCCTGTCGATGGCGCTCGGAGCGTTCGTTGCAGGACTGATGCTGGCGGAGACCGAGTATGGCAAGGCCATCGAGGCCACCGTCGAGCCGTTCAAGGGTCTGCTGCTGGGCATCTTCTTCTTCACAGTCGGCATGGCCATCGACTTCCGCGTGTTCATGCGCGAGCCCGGCTGGCTGCTCGCCGCTGTCATCGGCATCCTCGTCGGCAAGGCGATCGTGCTCATCGTCCTGGGGCGCCTCTTCAGGCTGTCATGGCCGGCCGCGATCGAGATGGCATTCTTGCTGGGTCCTGTCGGCGAATTCGCCTTCGTCAGCCTTGGAATGGCGGCGGCCGGCGGCATGATCGAGCCGAGCGTGTCGGGCTTTGCCGTGGCCGTCACCGCCGTGACGATGGCGTTGATACCGCTTATGGGCATGCTCGGGCGACGACTGGCGGCGAAGCTGAGCAGCGAACGCGCGCCCGATCCTGAACTCGCGGTTCGGCCGCCCGCCGACCGGGCGCAAGCCATCGTGGTCGGCTATGGCCGCGTTGGCAAGGTCGTCTGCTCGCTGCTGACCAGCCATGGCCTGAACTATATCGCGGTCGATCACGAGGCTGTCGCCGTGGCGCGCGACCGCCGCGACGGTCACAAGGTCTATTTTGGCGACGCGACGGAGCCGGGCTTCCTCGAGGCGTGCGGCCTGATGCAGACGACCGGCGTGATCATCACCATCCAGTCGCGACCAGCGATCGATGCTGTCGTCGAGCGGATCCGCGCGGTGCGGCCCGATGTGCTGATCGTTTCGCGGGCGCGGGACGCCGATCATGCCCGTCACCTCTATGCGATCGGCGCAACCGATGCGGTGCCGGAGACGATCGAGGCAAGCCTGCAGCTCTCCGAAGCCGCGCTGGTCGGCCTCGGGGTTGCGGTTGGGCATGCGATCGCCTCGGTGCACGAGAAGCGGGACGAGTTCCGGCTGACGCTGCAGCAGGCGGCCCGTGTTGCGGGACACGAGAAAGCTCGTCCGCTCGATCTTGCAGGGCGCGGGCCCCCGCGATGACCGCCCTGCGGTCGCTCTGCGCGGGATTTGTCGCGATCTGGCAAAACGTGCTCGCCCGAACTACATCATGAGCGATGACAAAGGCCTCGCTTGCAGACTCACCGCTCCAGGATTTCATCGGCCGGCACGAACGCCTGTTCGTGCTGACCGGCGCTGGCTGCAGCACCAATTCAGGCATTCCCGACTACCGCGACGTCCACGGCAACTGGAAACGGACCCAGCCCGTGAACTTCCAGTCCTTCATGTCGGACGAGCCCACGCGGCGGCGCTATTGGGCGCGCAGCCTGATCGGCTGGCGGCGGTTCGGCCAAGCCCGGCCGAATGATGCGCATCATGCGCTGGCGCGGCTGGAGGCGAACGGCCGGTGCGGCATGCTGCTGACGCAGAACGTCGACCGGCTGCATCAGTCTGCCGGCCACCGGCAGGTGATCGACCTGCATGGCAGGCTTGATCTGGTCCGCTGCATGGGTTGCGGTCGCAAGATGCAGCGTGAAGAGTTTCAGCATGCGCTTGGCCGCGCGAATGCTGCTTGGCTGACGCTCGATGCCGCCGATGCGCCTGATGGCGACGCGGATCTGGAGCACGAGGATTTCTCGTCCTTCGAAGTGCCCGCATGCGACGCCTGCGGCGGCATCCTCAAGCCCGACGTCGTGTTCTTCGGCGAGAACGTCCCGCGCGACATCGTCGCCACCGCGAAGGATCATCTGGCGCGAGCCGACGCCATGCTCGTCGTCGGCTCATCGCTGATGGTCTATTCCGGATTCCGCTTCGTGCAGGCTGCCGCGCAGCGCAACATTCCGATTGCTGCGGTCAATCTGGGCCGCACCCGCGCCGATGATCTCCTGACGCTGAAGGTCGAGGAGCGTTGCGAGGCAGCGCTTGCATTCCTGCTTTGACTGCGCCCGCGACGGACACACCTTGCCTATTGCATAGGTGCCCAGCAGAATAGCTGGGCGTGGCGTTGTCCTCGTCGTCCATGGCATGGAAATTGCTGCGCTTTCGACCTCAGTCTTGACGATCAGCGCGGAGAATTTGGAATGCTTGAGGGAGCCGAGGTGCGGCTTGCCGTCGATATCGGTGGGACGTTCACCGATATCGTGCTGGACGTTGGTCAAGACCGCAAGACACGCAAGGTGCTGACGACGCCGCAGCGGCCCGAGCAGGCAGTGCTGGATGGCATGCGCCTCATCCTTGCTGACGCGCGCGCACATATCAGCGACATCGACGTCTTCATTCACGGCACGACGCTCGCGACCAATGCCATCATCGAGCGGCGAGGGGCCAAGACCGCGCTGATCGCGACCGAGGGCTTCCGCGACGTGCTCGATATCGGCACCGAAAGCCGCTACGACCAGTATGATCTCAGCATCGAGAAGCCGAAGCCGCTGGCGCCGCGCAGCCTGCGCTTCACCGTGCCGGAGCGTATCGATGCGCACGGTGCCGTTCGCCTGCCTCTGGACGAGGCAGCGGTGCGCGCGCTCGCGCCGAAGCTGGGTGAGCTCGGGGTCGAGAGCGTCGCAATCGCCTTTCTGCACTCCTATGCCAATCCCGAGCATGAGCGCCGGGCCGCAGCGATCATCGGTGATGAGATACCCGGCATATCCGTGACGCTCTCATCGGCCGTGTGCCCTGAGATCCGCGAATATGAACGCACCTCCACGGCGGTCGCCAACGCGTATGTGCAACCGCTGATCGACGGCTATCTCGCCCGCATGGCCGAGGCCCTGCAGGTCGAGCAGTTCCGTGGCGCGATCTATCTCGTCACGTCGGGCGGCGGTGTCACGTCGATCGAGACGGCGCGGCGCTTTCCTGTGCGCCTCGTCGAATCCGGCCCGGCCGGCGGCGCGATCTTCGCGGCGCAGATCGCGGCACGTCTTGGCGAGAGCAAGGTGCTGTCCTTCGACATGGGCGGCACCACCGCAAAGATCTGCCTGATCGAGAAGTACCAGCCCGAGACCTCGCGCGTGTTCGAGGTCGATCGCGCCGCACGCTTCCTCAAAGGCTCCGGCCTGCCGGTGCGCATTCCCGTGATCGAGATGGTCGAGATCGGCGCCGGCGGCGGCTCGATCGCTCATGTCGACGCGATGAAGCGCGTCACCGTCGGTCCCGAGAGCGCCTCCTCGGAGCCGGGACCCGCCTGCTACGGCCGTGGCGGCCAGCGCCCGGCCGTGACGGATGCGGACGTCGCGCTCGGGATGATCGATCCCGACGCGTTCGCGGCCGGCACGATCAAGCTCGATCCGGAGCTGTCGAAGCAGGCGCTGCTGCGCGATGTCGGTGAGCCGCTCGGCCTGTCGGCGGAAACCGCAGCCTATGCGGTGCATGAGGTCGTCTGCGAGAACATGGCGAGCGCGGCGCGCGTGCATGCGGTCGAGCGCGGCGCGGTGGTCGGCCAGCATACGCTGATCGCCTTCGGCGGCGCTGCGCCGCTGCATGCGGCGCGCGTCGCCGAGAAGATCGGCGTCTCCCGCGTGATCGTGCCGTCGAATGCCGGGGTCGGCTCGGCGGTCGGCTTTCTTGCCGCGCCCATCGCCTATGAGCTGGTGCGCAGCCGCCATGTCCGCCTCGACGATTTCGACACCGAGGCGGTCTCCGACCTCCTGCAGGAAATGGTGACCGAGGCGCGCGCGCTGGTCGAGCCGGGTGCCGCCGGTGCGCCGGTGCGCGAGCGCCGCGCCGCTTTCATGCGCTATGTCGGCCAGGGCCACGAGATCTCGGTCGAGTTGCCGAACCGGCGGCTGACTTCGGCTGATCTCGCCGGCCTGCGCCGGAACTTCGAGGCGGATTACTCCGCGATGTTCGAGCGTCCGATTCCCGGTGCGGCGATCGAAGTCTTGAGCTGGTCGGTGCTCGCCACCACCGAGGCGCGCAATCCGCCTGCGATCGCCTCCGTCGCACGCAAGCCCGCGGCCAAGGCCTCCGGGAGCCGCAAGTTCTTCGACGGCCGCGCAGGAGAGGTGATCGAGATTCCGCTCTATCGCCGCGAGGACATGGTGCCGGGTGCGACCATTGCGGGCCCCGCCGTGATCGCGGAGGACGAGACCTCCACCTTCGTGTCCACCAGCTTCGACGCTCATATCGACGGTGCCGGCAGCATCGTCATGGAACGAAAGGCGGCCTGATCATGAGCAAGGCAAGCGGCGCGAGCCTGATCGACCTTCAGATCATGTGGCACCGGCTGATCGCCGTGGTCGAGGAGCAGGCGCAGGTGCTGCTCCGCACCGCGTTCAGCCCGATTGTGCGCGAATGCGGCGACCTCTCCGCCGGCGTGTTCGACCTCAAGGGCCGCATGCTGGCGCAGGCGGTGACCGGCACGCCCGGTCACGTCAATTCGATGGCCGAATCGGTCAAGCACTTCATCGCCCACTTCCCGCTTCAGACGATGAAGGAGGGCGATGCCTACATCACCAACGATCCCTGGATGGGCACCGGTCATCTCAACGACTTCGTCGTCACCACGCCCTGCTTCAAGGACGGCAAGCCGGTCGCGCTGTTCTCCTGCACCAGCCATCTCATGGACATCGGCGGCATCGGCTTCGGGCCCGACGCCACCGACGTGTTCATGGAGGGGCTCTACATCCCCATGCTGAAGCTGATCGACGAGGGCGTCGTCAACGAGACGCTGATGGCGATGATCCGGACTAATACGCGGCTGCCCATCGACACCGAGGGCGACACCTATTCGCTCGCCGGCTGCAACGATGTCGGATGCGAGCGCCTCGTCGAGATGATGACCGAGTTCGGCATCGACACGCTCGACGAGCTCGGCGACCACATCTGCGAGCGCTCGCGCGAGGCGGTGCTCGCCGAAATCGCCAAGCTGCCGAAGGGCAGCTGGCGCAACACCATGGTGGTCGACGGCTACGACGCGCCGGTCACGCTGGCCGCGACGCTGACGATCTCGGATGAAGGCATTCACGTCGATTTCGACGGCACCTCGGCTGCCTCGAAGTTCGGCATCAACGTGCCGCTGTCCTACACCACGGCATATACCGTGTTCGGCCTCGGCTGCGTCGTCGCCTCGCAGATCCCGAACAATGCCGGCTCGCTCTCGCCGCTGACGGTGTCGGCGCCGGCGGGCGCGATCCTCAATGCGCCGAAGCCGGCCCCGGTCGCCTCGCGCCACGTCATCGGGCAGATGCTGCCCGACGTCGTGTTCGGCTGCCTGCGCCAGATCATCCCCGAGCGTGTGCCTGCGGAAGGCACTTCGTGCCTGTGGAATCTCAACGTCCGTGGCCAGACCCGCTCGGGCGCCGGTGGCAATTACGGGTTCTCGATGGCGGTCACCTCGAATGGCGGTACCGGCGCGCGCTTCGGCAAGGACGGCCTGTCGGCCACCGCCTATCCCAGCGGTGTGCGCGGCACGCCGGTCGAGATCGCGGAGACGCAGACACCCTTGATCTTCTGGCGCAAGGAACTGCGACCGGATTCCGGCGGGGCAGGGCGCACCCGCGGCGGCCTCGGCCAGATCATCGAAGTGGCCAGCGGCGTCGATGCGCCGTTCGACATCCTCGCGGCGTTCGACCGCATCGATCATCCGCCGCGTGGGCGGGATGGCGGCGGGGACGGCGAGGCCGGCTATGTCGGGCTGAAGTCCGGCAAGAAGCTGCGCGGCAAGGGCTTTCAGCAGGTCCCGCCGGATGACCGCCTGGTCGTGCTGACGCCCGGCGGCGCTGGCATCGGCGATCCCAGAGAGCGCGATCGTGCGGCCGTCAACGAGGACGTCGCGAGCGGTCTCGTGTCCTCGGAGAACGCAGTCAAGGTCTATGGGTACGCGCGTTGAAGCGTCAACGCGCCTTGTAAACGGAGGGGGTTCATGATCACGCGACGAAACTTCACCGCGGGCGCAGCGACGCTGCTTGCCGCAAGTCACATGTCCACTCGCGCACCGGCGGCGAGCGTGAGCTGGGACATGTCGACGGTATGGCCCGACGGCAATTTCCATACCCAGAACGCGATGGCGTTCGCGGAGGAAGTGAAGAAGCAGAGCGGCGGTGCGGTCGCCATCGTGGTGAAGGCAGGCGGCCAGCTCGGCTTCAAGGGCCCCGAGCACTTGCGCGCCGTGCGCGATGGCCTCGTGCCGCTCGCCGACGTCCTCAATATCCAGCAGGTCGGCGACGAACCCTTCATGGGCGTCGAGAGCATTCCCTTCCTTTGCGGCTCCGTGGAGGAGCTGAAGGTGCTGCACAAATATGTGCGGCCCGAATACGAGAAGATCGCCGCGCGCAACAACCAGAAGATCCTCTACATCGTGCCGTGGCCGACGCAGTATCTGCATCTGAAGGCGAAGGTGGCAGACGTCGAGGGTCTGAAGAACATCAAGATCCGCGTGCCTGACAAGAACGCGGTCGAGATGCTGAATGCGATCGGCATGGCAGCGGTGATGATCCCCTGGGGCGAGACGATTCCCGCGCTCGCCTCCGGCGCGGTGGCCGGCGTCTCCACCTCGTCGGTGTCGGGCGTCGACGGCAAGTTCTGGGAGTTCCTGAAATACGTCTACCCGACCAACCACGTCTGGTCGTCGCAGATGCTCACCGTCAACCTCGATGCCTGGAAGGCACTCTCCGGCGATCAGCAGAAGCTCGTTGCGGATATAGCGGCAAAGATGGAGCCGGGCTTCTGGGCCAACTCGCTCAAGGCCGATGTCGACAGCCTCAACCGCCTCAAGGAAGGCGGCATGGAGGTGGTGCCTGTCTCGCAAGCCATGATGGCGGACATCCGCGCCAAGACGGCGCCGCAGCTCGACGCTTTCCTCAAGCGCGTGCCGGCGGCCGACAAGCCGGTGCGGGCCTATCTGGCCGAAATGAAGCGTGGCTGAGGGTGGCCGCGTGGCGAGCGTCTCGACCGAAGCTCCGCAAAGTCTCAACGCAGCGGCGCCCGCGCCGCTGCGTATCCTGCTCGACGGCATCGACCGGCTCGGCCGGCTCGACGGCTGGATCGGCGGCTTCTGTCTCTTGATGCTGACGCTGCTGATGCTGTGCGAGGTCGCAACGCGATTCCTCTCGAACTTCCTGCCGTTCTTTCCGCCGAGCATCTCGATCGCCTGGGAATACTCGTCCTACCTGATGGCGGCGTCCTTCACCTTCGGCGCCGCCATGACATTGCGCGTCGGCGGCCATATCCGCGTCGTGCTGCTGGTGAAGAACGCGCCGGCGCCGGTGCAGCGCGCGCTCGAGATTCTCGCTGCAGCAGCCGGCTTTGCCTTCATGGCGTTCCTGACCTACGCGATGGCCAGGTTCGCCTTTGCTGCGTACACGCGCGGCCAGGTCTCGACCTCGAGCGACACGCCGTTGTGGTTTCCACAAGCCGTCGTCACCTTCGGCATGCTGCTGCTGACGCTCCAGTTCCTGGCGCGCGCGATCCAGGCCGCGCTCGGCCTGCCGCTGGAGGATCACCGCATGAAGGCCTCTCCCGTCGAATGACCGCCGTGTTCTGCACCGGATTCAAGATCGCATGACCATCGAAGTCCTCGCCTTGTTCGCGATCCTGTTTGCGCTGCTGGCCTGCGGCGTGTGGATCGGCCTCACGCTTGCGCTCACCGCGACGCTCTTGCTCGCGATGTTCCGCTCGATCCCGCTCGAAAAACTGCTGCCTCAATATGCCTGGAACATCCTCACAACTCAGGAGCTGCTTGCGCTGCCGCTGTTCATCCTGATGGGCGAGCTGTTGTTTCGAACCCGGCTGTCGCGCTCGTTGTTCCAGGGCCTCGCGCCCTGGGCGGGGCTGCTGCCAGGTCGTCTGCTGCATGTGAACGTGATCGGCTGCACCATCTTTGCGGCGATCTCGGGCTCGTCGGCGGCGACCACGCAGGTGATCGGCCGCATGTCGCTCAACGAGCTGCTGCGCCGCGGCTATTCCCGCGACATCGCGATCGGCTCGCTGGCCGGCGCCGGGACGCTCGGCTTTTTGATCCCGCCGTCCAACATCATGATCATCTACGGCGTGCTCGGCGACGTCTCGATCCTCAAGCTGTTCACGGCCGGCGTGCTGCCGGGCTTTCTGCTCGCCGCCACCTTCATGGCCTGGGTGATGCTGCATTCGAGCCTCAATCCCGCGATGGTGCCGGAGGCGGAGGCCAGGCTTTCGCAGGTGCCGTGGGGCGAACGATTCGTCGCGCTGAAGGACCTCGCCCCGGCGCTGTTCCTGATCGCCTGCGTGCTCGGCTCGATGTATGGCGGGCTCGCGACGCCTTCGGAGGCCGCCGCCGTCGGCGTGCTCGGCGCCGGGCTGGTGGCCTGGGCGCAAGGGGCGATGTCGCAACAGGTGATCCGCGATGTCCTGATCGGTTCGGTCGTGACCTGCTCGATGATCGCGCTGATCGTGCTCGGCGCTTCCATCCTCGGCAATGCCGCCGCCTTTCTCGGCATCCCGCAGTCGGTCGCTGCCTTCGTCAAGGCCCTCGGCCTGTCGCCATTCATGCTGATCGTGGCGTTGATCGTCTTCTATCTCGTGCTCGGCTGCTTTCTCGACGGCTTCTCGATGATCGTGATGACCCTGCCGATCGTGCTGCCGATCGTGAAGGGGGCCGGCTTCGACGAGGTCTGGTTCGGCGTCTTCCTCGTGCTCGCAGTCGAAATGGCGCAGATCACGCCACCGGTCGGCTTCAACCTGTTCGTCATCCAGGGCCTTACCGACAACAGCCTTGCCTACATCGCCCGCGTGACGATGCCTTTTCTCATCATCATGGTTGGATTCGTGCTGCTGATGACGCTCTGGCCCGGCATCGTCACCGTCCTGCCGCGTGTGCTGTACGGATAGGCTTGCGCCGCCCCGGCTGAGCGGCCGGGACGGGCTTTCGATGCTCAAGGCTCACGCCGCCGCCTTCTTTCGCGCGAGCTCGGCCTTGTACATCTCGAACTCCTCCGCGATCGCGCGTGCGATCGAGGGCCGCTGGCGCAGACGCTCGTGATAGGCCTTCAGGTTCGGCCATTTCGCAAGCTCGATCGGCGGCGTGGCCACCGTCCAGTTGATGACCGTGACGAGATAGGCGTCCGCCACGCTGAAATGGTCTAGCAGGAATTCGCGGCCTTTCAGATACTTGTCGAGATAGTCGAGCCGCGACAGGTTCTTCTCCAGCGCATAGGCCTTGGCCTCATGCGGCGCCTTGCTGTCGAGCAAGGGGACGAAAAGGCCCTTGTGCAGCTCGGTGCCGATGAAGCAAAGCCATTGATGCAGACGCGTGCGCTCGAGGCCAACCGCGGCGCCGAGCCCCGATTGTGGGAAGCGATCTGCGACATATTGCAGGATCGCCGCGTTTTCGGTCAGCACCAAGCCATCGTCGGTACGCAGTGTCGGCACCAAGCCGATCGGATTGACGGCGCGGAAGTCGGACCCGTTGCTCAGCACCGTCTTGGTCGGCGGATCGACTTCGAGATAATTCGCTTCGGCGCCGGCTTCATACAGCGCAACGCGAGTCGCCATCGAGCAGGCGAGTGGCGAGAAATAAAGATCCATCTTGGGCCTCCTTGGGCAATTCCTTTTCGGGTGTCGCTCAACCTGGCCAGATTGATTTATGTACCATCCTGCATAATATATCCGCGGTCAAGGAATAATTTGCGAGATGGTACAAAAATCGAAGCCGCCAGCTGCTGCCAGCCAGCCCAAGCGTCGTGGCCGCCCGCGCAGCTACGAGCCCGACACCGCGCTCGGAAAGGCGCTTGACCTGTTCCGCAAGCAAGGCTTCACAGCCACCTCGCTCGACGATCTCAGCGCAGCAACCGGCATGAACCGGCCGAGCCTCTACGGCGCCTTCGGCGACAAGCGTGAGCTCTACATCAAGAGCTATCAGCGCTATCGCGACGAGGCGGGCGCGGCCATCGGTGCGATCTTCCGCGAGGAGATGCCGCTGCGTCAGCGGCTGGAGCGCATCTATGCTGCCGCGCTCGACATCTATTTGTCCGGCGACACCGGACCGCGCGGTTGCTTCACAGTCGTGACTGCGGCGTCCGAAGCCGTCGGCGATCCCGAGATTCGCGCCATGGTGCTGGACGGCCTCACCGGGCTCGATAAAGCCTTTGCCAGTTGCTTCCGCCGCGCCAAGGACAAGGGAGAGTTGCCGGAGAGCGCAGATCCATTCGCGCTGGCGCAGATCGCATCCGCCACCATTCACACCATTGCGATCCGCTCGCGCGCCCGCGTGCCGCGCAAGGAGCTGGAGGCGATCGTGAAGGGTGCGATCGATGTGATGATCGGGACCAAAGGGTAGCTTGGAAGCGAAGCTTCAATATCCCCTTGCTCGATCCACCACATTCTCCAGCGCCCCGCCGGCCTCGAACCGCGCGATCTGCTCCGCGACATAGGCTGATATTGCGTCGGCATCGGTATCGGCTGCGTTGTGCGGGGTCAGCACCACCTTTGGGTGGGTCCAAAACCGGCTGTCCACCGGCTGCGGTTCCTGCACGAAGACGTCGAGCGAGGCGGCGCCCAGCGTGCCGTCGTCGAGGCAGGCGAGAAGATCGGCTTCATTCTGCAGGCCGCCGCGGCCGGCATTGATCAGCACGGGCGCGCCGAGCGGGCTGTTGCGGTTGAGCTTTGCAAAGACGTCGCGGTTGAGGATGCCGTGCGTGTCGGGCGTCAGCGGCAACAGGCAGACCAGGATGTCGGTCGTGCGCAGGAACGCGTCCATCCCGGCGGCGCCATGGAAGCATTCGATGCCGTCGATCGTCCGCGGGCTGCGGCTCCAGCCGGCGACACGGAAGCCGAGCCGCCGCAGCACATCGGCCGCATCGGCTCCCAGCGTGCCCAACCCCATGACGCCGACCGTGATCGCGCTCGCCGACCACTGATATCTGGGCTCCCAACGTCTCGCGCGCTGGCACTCCCGCAAGTACAGCTCCTGGCGGTGGTGCATCAACACGTGCAGCACGACATATTCGGTCATGCGATTGGTGAGATCGGGCACGGCGACGCGCACCAGCGGCACTTCGGGCAGGCTCTTGTCGGCCATCAGCGCGTCGACGCCGGCGCCCAGATTGAAGATCGCACGCAGATTGGGGAACGCGCCGAGAGCGCCCGGCGCCGGCTTCCACACCGCGGCGTAGTGCACCTCCGCCGGATCGAGCCCGGCATCGGGCAGCAGCACCACTCGGCGGTCCCCGCAGACCGTTTCGAACCGGGCCTTCCATCGCTCCGGCAGCCAGTTCTGCTGCGTGCTGTTGATCAGGACGGCCAGTGTGCCCGGGGTCATTCGAAGTGCCTCTTAGGTTCCGCTCGAGTAGGCTCTCCTTGGCACGATCTGCCGGATTTTTCTTGCAAATTTTTTCCGCAGTCCTGTCGGCACGGGGCATATTGGCGCGTCTTCAGAACAGACGAGGAAAGTGCCGCCCATGCTCTACGCCATTCTTTGCTACCACGATGAGGATTTCGTCGGCTCCTGGAGCAAGGACCAGGACGAGGCCGTGATGAAGAAGCTCGCCGTTGTGCAGGAGAAGCTCACCAAGCAGGGACGGCTCGGTCCGGTGGCGCGGCTGCTGCCGACCACCGCGGCGGCGACGCTGCGCAAGGAGGACCCGCCCCTGGTGCTCGACGGCCCCTATGCCGAGACCAAGGAGCAGCTGCTCGGCTTCTACATCGTCGATTGCAAGAACCTCGATGATGCGCTCGACGTCGCTCGCGAGCTGGGCGCAGCCAATCCCGGCGGTGCCTATGAGGTGCGTCCGGTGGGCGTATTCCGGCCCGGAGGAAATCTAACGTGAGCGAGGCCGACACCGCCTGGATCGAGACTGCGCTGACCTCGGCGCGACCGCAGGCGGTGGGCGCGCTGCTGCGCTATTTTCGCGATCTCGACACCGCAGAGGAGGCTTTTCAGAACGCCTGCCTGCGCGCGCTGAAGACCTGGCCGCAGAACGGTCCGCCGCGCGATCCCGCGGCCTGGCTGATCATGGTGGGCCGCAACGTCGCCATCGACGAGGTGCGCCGCGCCCGCAAGCAGCAGCCGCTGCCGGAGGACGACCAGGCCATCTCCGATCTCGACGATGCCGAGGGTGCGCTGGCCGAGCGCCTCGACGGCTCGCACTATCGCGACGATATTCTGCGGTTGATGTTCATCTGCTGCCACCCGCAACTGCCGGCGACGCAGCAGATCGCGCTGGCCTTGCGCATCGTCTCGGGCCTCACCGTGAAGCAGATTGCTCGCGCCTTCCTGGTCTCGGAAGCCGCGATGGAGCAGCGCATTACGCGGGCCAAGGCGAAGGTCGCCGAGGCTGGGACACCGTTCGAGACGCCCGGCGCGGTCGAGCGTTCCGAGCGGCTCGCCGGCGTCGCGGCGATGATTTACCTGATTTTCAACGAAGGCTATTCGGCGGGTGGCGACACCGCGGAGATCAGGAAGCCGCTCTGCGAGGAAGCGATCCGGCTGGCGCGGCTGCTGCTGCGGCTGTTTCCGAGCGAGCCGGAGATCATGGGCTTGACGGCGCTGATCCTGTTGCAGCACGCCCGCAGCGCCGCGCGCTTTGCCGCGGACGGTTCGCTGATCCTGCTCGACGATCAGGATCGTTCCTTGTGGAACGGCACGATGATCGCCGAAGGTCTCGCGCTGATCGACAAGGCGATGCGCCACCACCGCAGCGGGCCCTATCAGATCCAGGCCGCGATCGCGGCGCTGCATGCGCGCGCATCGACGCCGGAAGAGACCGACTGGGCGCAGATCGATCTGCTCTACGGCGCGCTGGAAGTGGTGCAGCCCTCGCCGGTGGTGACGCTCAATCGCGCGGTTGCGGTCTCCAAGGTGCGCGGGGCGCAGGCTGCGCTCGATCTGATCGAGCCGCTGGCAACGAAGCTCGCCAACTATTTCCATTTCTACGGCGTGCGCGGCGCCTTCCTGATGCAGCTCGGCCGCAACGCTGAAGCCCGCGTCGCCTTCGACCGGGCCATCGCGCTCGCGAATACCTCCGCCGAAGCCGCTCACATTCGTATGCATCTCGATCGCCTGATCCGGGACAGCCAGTCGAAGAAGGAAAGCGCCAAGGCCAAGTGAGGCGAAGACCATCTCCGCCGTCAGGCCCGGGCTTGACCCGGGTATCCACGACTTGCCATCGAGGTTGAAGAACGCGGATGGCCGGGACAACGCCCATGACGTGGGAGGGGCGGTGCGCCAAAAATTTCACGTCGCCTTGTCGGCCCCGGCTCCTCGCCTTCGTCCTAGTTCCGTATCGGGGGAGTCATCCATGCTGAAAGTCTTTTCCATCATCGCTATCGTCCTCGCCGTCGGAGTCGCTGCCGTCCTCGTCTTCGCCCTGACCAAACCCGACACGTTCCGCGTCGAGCGAAGCCTGGCAGTGAAGGCGCCGGCCGATGCGATCTATCCGCAGGTCGCCGATTTTCACCGTTGGACCGCCTGGTCACCGTATGAGAGCCGCGATCCCGCCATGAAGCGGACGTTCGGCGGACCTGCCGGTGGCAAGGGCGCGACCTATGCCTGGGACGGCAACAACAATGTCGGCGCCGGCCGGATGGAGATCCTCGAGGCGAGCGGACCTTCGAAGCTCCGCATCAAGCTCGATTTCGAGCGGCCGTTCGAAGGCCACAACACCGCCGAGTTCACCTTTGTGCCGCAAGGCGATGCCACACTCGTCACGTGGGCGATGTACGGTCCGGCCCCGTTCCTGTCCAAGCTGATGCAGGTGTTCATCAACATGGACAGCATGATCGGCAAGGATTTCGAGGCTGGTCTCGCCAGCCTGAAGAAGCTCACCGAGAAGCACTAAGCCTCACTGGAAGCGAAGAGGAGAGAAACGATGCTCAATCCCTATCTGTTCTACCAGGACACCTGCGAAGCGGCGTTCACCTATTACGCCAAGGTTCTCGGCGGCAAGATCGAAGCGATGATGCGCTCATCGGAGGCGCCGCCGGAGGTGCCGGCCGCGCCCGGCCGTGAGAAGATGATCATGCATGCGCGGATGTCACTCCCCGACGGCGGCGTGCTGATGGCCTCCGACGCGCCCGCGGAGCACTTTCAGAAGCCGCAGGGTTTCTCGATCTCGCTCACGGTCACGGACCCCGCGGATGGCGAGCGAAAGTTCAATGCCCTTGCCGACGGCGGCTCGGTCACCATGCCGTTCAGCAAGACCTTCTGGGCCAGGGGCTTTGGCATGTGCGTCGACAAATTCGGCATTCCCTGGATGGTGAACTGCCCGGCGGAGGGAATGTGACGGGCGCGATCGAGCGCATTCCGTTGAGCGGCGATCCCGCTTCTCCAATGCCGCGGGAGAGGGGATCGCCGTCAACGGACTGAACCGGTGACGTCCTCGCGCAGCGGCGACGAGTGCACGCAGCGAGGACAGATCACGAGCTTGCTGCCGAGCTGCCGGTCATTCTCCGCCTGTATTTCGTCATGGACCGCCCACCATGCTTCGGAATATGGGCGCAATGTGCCGAGCACCCTTTCCCGCTCCTGATTCGGATCAGGTGCTGCGGGCGCGTGATTCGTGGCGCGCCGCTTCGCGGCATGAGGACGATTGGGATCCTTGCCAAGACCGTCCCAGGCGATGGAGCGACGTTCCTGGGCTGGAGCGTCGGCGCATCCGATCAGCGCTGTGCAAAAAATAAGCAAGATGAAGCCGTGTCGAATCATGCCGCGCCTTTGTTACGTAGGGGACGCGCAGAATCCGCGTGAAATGCGCGCCACCGCGTCCGATCGTTGGAACTCAAGACAAAGCAAATGCGCCGGCATGGCCGAATGGAGCGTGCTTCGCATCACTTTGCGGGCGCAGTGAGGCCGCTTCGTGAAACCAACTGCGCCGCACAACAAGTGGCGCAATATTGGGCTGTGATCCGCGCGTCAGAATCGCTAATTGTGCTTCACAAAAGCTACAAACTGGGGTGGGGCGACTTGGAAGGGAGCGACCGATGGCGGCGGCGCTGCAGATCAATTTCGCACTTTGGGGGATGCTCATCTGCGTCAGCATGAAGCTGGGGCCGGTGGTTCAGACTCTCTTCTGAAAACGGTTCTGAAACAATAGCGTGACGTGGTTCTCGCGAAAGCGGGCGGAACTAGCCGGACGCTCGGAAGGCCAGGCCGAAGAGCCGAACTGGCTGGCGAGCTCGTCACCGGCACCGCGGATAGATCGCGGCGAGATCGCGCCCCTTCAACAGCAACAGCCGTGAGCTCAGGCCGCCGCGGCGGCTGATCCAGTCGCGCACCGGGCCGGGATAGGCAGCAAGCACCGCAACCGATGCCTCCGGCTCGGCATAGAAACGTCCGCGCCGATCTACCGAGCGCGCGGCGTGGAAGCCCAGCACGGCGCGCTTGGTGACGCAGATGCGCTCGCCCGGCACGATGCTCAGCACCAGCGTGCAGGCGGACAGGCAGGGACCGTCGATCACCACGCGCTCGCCGCTATCACGCACCTTCTCGAACAAGTCGAGGAATGGGCCGACCTGCCCGCCCGGAGACTGGATGATGCGGATCTCGGCGGCGGCCGGCGTGGCGGCGATTGCCGATGCGAGCATCAGGGCCTTAAGGCAGGTGATACGTCGCATGAAGCCACCAGCTCGCTCTTGTAGATGGGTCAGCCGCAGGCGCAACTCCACCATCTGTCTCTTTCCAGCGATCGCAATGAGGTGGAATACGCCTGCGGCTAATCCACCCTGCTATTGCAGACCTACCCATTCCGTCGCTGGCCACGCAGCGTCGGCAGGCCGATGCCCGCCGCATCGAAGCCGCCATCAACGGCCAAAATTTGGCCGGTGATGTAGCTCGCGCTTGCCGAGGACAGAAAATAGATCGCTTCCGCGAGTTCCTCTTCCAGCCCGTAGCGGTTGAGCGGAATGGCGTCGTGATAGTCGGCGCGGATCTCCTTGGTGTGCACCTGCTTTGCCATCGCGGTATCGACCGGTCCCGGTGCGACCGCGTTGACCCGAATGTTGAGTGAGGCGAGCTCCACGGCGAGCTGTTTGGTGAGGTGCGCAAGCCCCGCCTTGCTGGTGCCGTAGGCCGAGCGCAGCGTCGAGGCGCGCACCGCCGAGATCGAGGTGACGTTGACGATGGCGCCGCCATGGCCCTCGCGCATCAGGGGCACCGCGGCCTTGGTGCAGAGAAACGGGCCGGTGAGGTTGACGTCCAGCACGCTCCGCCAATCGGCCTCCGATGTCTCCATCAGCGGTGCGAACACCGCGATGCCGGCATTGTTGACGAGCGCATCGAGCCGGCCGAACCGGCCCTCGATCTCCCCCATCGCATCGCTCAATGCGGCTGCGTCCGAGACATCGCAGGTCAGCGCCAGCGTCGCCTCACCTTGACCGATCTCGGCGACGGCGCGGCTGAGCAGTTCACCCTCGATGTCGAGCAGCGCCACACGCCAGCCCTCGGCCAGGAATTTCTTCGCGGTCGCAAGCCCGATGCCGCGGGCGGCTCCGGTGACGAGGGCGACTTTGTGCGGGGCTTGCGGCATTTGCTGATCTGTCCTTCTAGCGGAAACGGAAGCTTGTCGGGCGGCCAGCGCCTTTTACTTCGCTTTCGTCCCGACGAGGAAGGGCCTATGCCGGAGTTCGCGCTTGCACCGTCACCCTGAGGGCACCCGCTGTTCAGCGGTCCCGGAAGAATGGCCGAGATCGCGGAAGGTCGCGCCTATGCCAGCTCCGCCGAGGCGCGCTGCATGTTGGCTGACATGTCAGCCGTCACGATGCTCTGCTCCTCGACTGCGGCGGCGGTGGACGCGATGAACTCGTTCACGCCGGCGATCGCGGCCTTGATCGCCGTGAGCGATCCGGCGACGTCGCCAGAGATGACGTTCAGGGCATCGATCTCCGAGGTGATCGTGTCGGTCGCCTGCTTGGCCTGGCTCGCGAGGTTCTTCACCTCGGAGGCGACCACCGCGAAGCCCCGGCCGGCCTCGCCCGCGCGGGCGGATTCGATCGTGGCGTTGAGTGCGAGCAGGTTGATCTGGCTGGTGATGCCGGAAATCATCTCCACGATGCCGCTCATTGCTTGTGCTGCCGTGGCCAGCTTCTGGGCCTGACTGTCCGCGGACTCGACCCGCGCTGTCGCGACCTTGGAGGTCTCGCGCGATTTCGCCATGGTTTCGGAAATCTCGCGGATCGAGGCGCTCATCTGTTCGCTGCCGGCCGCAACCGCGTCGATCAGCCCGCGCGCATTGTCGGCCTTCTTGCGGCCGATCGCCTGGGCGGTGATGTCGGTGGCGTATTTCACCACCTTGTAGGGCCTGCCGTTGAGATCGAGAATCGGGTTGTAGGATGCCTGGATCCAGACCTCTCGCCCGCCCTTGGCGATCCGCTTGTATTCGGCGGCCTGGTATTCGCCGCGATTGAGGGTCTCCCAGAACTGGCGATAGGCCGCCGAAGTCCTCTCATTCGGCTCGACGAACATCGAGTGGTGCTGGCCCTTGATCTCGGCCAGCGAATAGCCGATCGCCTTCAAGAAATTCTCGTTGGCGGTGCGGATCGTGCCGTCCATGTTGAATTCGATCACGGCTTGCGATTTCTGGATGGCGGCGAGTTGACCGTCATTGTCGGCGGCCCTCATCTTTTGGGCGGTGACGTCGGTGGCGAACTTCACCACCTTGAATGGCTTGCCGTTCTCGTCGAGGATTGGATTGTAGGTGGCGATGATCCAGATTTCTTTGCCGCCCTTGCCCAGCCGCTTGTATTCGGCCGCCTCGTACTCCCCGCGGTTCAGCTTGGCCCAGAAAGCGGCATAGGCGGGGCTGGCGCGGTCTTCCGGCGTTACGAACACGCTGTGATGCTTGCCCTTGATCTCGTCGAGCGAGTAACCCATGGCGTTCAGGAAGTTCTCGTTTGCGGTGATGATGGTGCCGTCCATGTTGAACTCGATCACCGCCTGCGCGCGATTGATGGCGGCGATCTTGCCGGAATCCTCCATGGTCTTGATCTTGTACGCCGTAATGTCCGTCGCGAATTTGATGAAGCTGACGACCTTGCCGCTTTCATCGCGGAGCGGCGCGTAGGAGGCGTGGACCCAGACTTCCTTCCCGCCCTTGCCGAAGCGCTTGTATTGAGTGGTCTGGAACTCGCCGCGGTTGAGGCTGGCCCAGAAGTCGCGATAGCAGGCACTCTCGCGCTCGGCCGGGCTGACGAACATGCTGTGATGCTTGCCCTTGATCTCGGCCAGCGTGTAGCCGCTCATTTTCAGCAGGTTCTCATTGGCGTCGAGTATGGTGCCGTCGAGGTCGAATTCGATCACGGCCTGCGAACGGTTGAGCGCCTCGACCTCTGCGATAGCGTGCCTGACCTTCTTGCTCTGGAAATTGAACACGTGAGCTCCGCAATATTACTGGCAAACTGGAGGACCGTGATACCGGCTTCCTTGAAGAAAAAGTTGCATGCTCTTCTTGAGCATCTGTAAACCTTGCGAACGCTTGGCCGAGGCCCGCGCTTTTACGGTGCGTTGTCCAAGTCATTCAACTAACAGGCGTTTCCGTTCCATATGCACGATGACGTTCACAAGGCGACCGGTAGTTGTACGGGAGGATCGCGCATTATTTTTCCTTGCAGGTGCGCCATTCGACCCTCTGGCTGCTGAGGATCGATTGCTGGCGGCCGCCTGATTGGGCCCAAGCATAATCTCGTGGCATAAGCTTCGCAGCTCAGTTCCCGACCCGGAACTAGTTGCGCGGCGCAATTCCTTTGGTGTCGCGAGCCGGCGGGCCATTTCTTCGGGCAGCCGAGCCTGTTGCGTCCCAGAAATTCTCGTCCGCATGTCGGTTCCTTGGACGTCTGTTCGTCTTGGAGGCGAGGGCGGACGGTTCCGCCGCCGCTCTCCCCGACGACGAGGGCAAGGAATACTCATGCGATTCATGATGCTGATGATCCCGCTCGGCTACGAGAGCGCACCGCCGGACGTGCAGCTCGATCCAGAACGCGTTGCCGCGATGATGCGATACAACGAGGCGCTGAAGGATGCCGGCGTGCTGATCACGCTCGACGGCCTGCATCCGCCTTCGATGGGCGCGCGCGTCTCGTTTGCGACCGGAGTGCCCGTCGTCACCGACGGGCCGTTCGCTGAGGCCAAGGAAGTGCTGGGCGGTTACTGGATGATCGAGGTCGCCTCGCGCGAGGAAGCGATCGCCTGGGCGACGAAGTGCCCGGCTACGCCGAACGAAATCATCGAGATCCGGCAGGTGCAGGAGATGAGCGACTTTCCGCCTGACGTGCAGGCGGCCGCCGCGGGTCTCGACGGCCTGAAGGCATAGCCACCACGGTCGCGATGAGCTCGCGGCCGTCATCAAGACTTCAACACGGGAGAGACCGATGAGCACCGGACATACATTCCTTGCCGTCTACCTCGGCAGCATGAGCGGCGAAAAGATGAAGGCCTGGCATGCGAGGCCCGAGGCGGAACGGAAGGCAATGGAGCGCGAGGGCATGGCCGCTTGGCACCGCTGGGTCGAGAAGCACAAGGACGTCATCGTCGAGATGGGCGGCCCGCTCGGCAAGACACGCAGGATCGACGCGAATGGCATCACGGAGGTCAGCAACGCCCTGACGGGGTTCACCGTGGTGCGCGCCGCCTCGCAGGAGGAAGCTGCAAGACTGTTCGAGAACCATCCGCATTTTGCGATCTTTCCCGGCGAGGCGATCGAGATCATGCCCGTGCTGCCGGTTCCTCAGATGTAGTGTTGGCAAGGGGCTGTCATTCCGGGCGGTTCGCAGGATCGAACCCGGATTTCGAGAATCTCAGGTTCGCAAGCGCGCAGCGTAGTTCGATGCTGGCGCATCGCCCCGGGTGGCTGCAGAGAATACCGGGTTAATCACGCCCCATCGGCGCTAGTGACGTTCGCGTCCGGCTCATGTAAAGCTCTTTCACATGAGCTGGCGCAAGGAGCAGCGCCGCGCCGAGCGCGGCTATCACCACGGCAATCTGAAGGAGGCCCTGTTGCAGGCCGCTCTCGGCCTGATCGCCGAGAAAGGCGCAGCGGGCTTCACCTTTGCCGATGCCGCCCGGATGGCCGGCGTCAGCGCGGCGGCGCCATACCGGCATTTCCGCGACCGAGACGAACTGTTGTCATCGATCGCCCAGCGCGGCTTTGAGCAGTTCGAGGCGCGCCTTGGCGCGGCCTGGGACGACGGTCGCCCCGATACGGTCACCGCGTTCGAACGCGTCGGCAAGGCCTATCTCGCCTTTGCCCGCGAGGAGCCCGCCTTCTACAACGCGATGTTCGAATCGGGCGTGCCGGTGGATGTGAATCCCGCACTCCAGGCGGCTAGCGAACGGGCCTTCAACATCATTCGCGCTGCGGCCGAGCGGCTCGCGGCCCTGACGCCGCCGGGCACGCCTCGGCCGCCGGCGATGATGATGGCGCTTCACATCTGGTCCATGGCGCATGGCGTCGCCTCGCTATTTTCCCGCGGCGACGCCGCCCGACGAAAGCTGCCGATGTCGCCCGACGAGCTGTTGGAGGCCGAGGTGCTGATCTATCTGCGCGGCCTCGGTTTTCCGACCGACCGTCGTCCGGCAGGCAAGAGCGCCGAGCCGCCGCCCGTGCCACCTGAGGCATCCTCCGGATCGGGCCTGCCGCCGGGCGGTCCCTGGGGCAAGCCGAAATAAGATTGCGCAAATAATCACGCGGGCGTGTCTGGCGGCCAGCTTGACAAAATCGCGGGATGGTCTAGCTATGTAAATGTTATTTACATTCACAACGGCGCTGGTGCCGTGATGGAGAGGGAAATGGCCTACACCGCTGATGTCAATCGATGGCGCGGCCCTTCGGACCAATACCAACGCTACGATCGTCCCCGCATGCTCGATACGCCCTGGCATCCGGGCTGGATCGCCGTGACCATTCTCGGGTTCATCATCTGGTGGCCGATCGGGCTTGCCCTTCTCTTTTTCACACTCGGGAGCAGAAGAATGTCGTGCTGGAGCCATCCGGATCGTTGGCAGAACAAGATGGAAAAGATGCAGTACAAGATGGACCGCATGCGCGACCGCATGGAGCGTCGCGGCTTCGGGTTTGGCTTCGGCCCGCCGTCCTCCGGCAACCGCGCCTTCGACGAATACCGCGCCGAGACGCTGCAGCGCCTCGAGGAAGAGCAGCGTGAGTTCAAGGACTTTCTGACCCGTCTGCGTCACGCCAAGGACAAGGAAGAGTTCGACCAGTTCATGGCGCAGCACAAGACGCGTCCGACCCCGCCGCCGACCGACCAGCAGCAGGGCTGACACCTCTCAAAGCCTTCAGGCGCATGCCCCCAAAGTCCTGATGGCCCCGAGCCGCCCGCCTGCGCAACCCGCAGGCGGGCGGTTCGGCTTGTAGCGCCAAGATGCCAGACAGAGCTCGTTCGCAGGCATTCTCGTCCATCTGCGACTCGCGAGCGAAAGCTCGCCCGGATGCAAGACTGGCGCCTCGCCCTGGATCGCCTATATTCGCCGCCACAGATGCACGCGGAGCGGAGGCGACGATGGCGCAAGTTGCGACACTGGCGAGCGACGCCGTCTGGCAGGCGATCCGTGGCGAGGCTCAGCGCGCGACGATTGCCGATCCTGTCTTCGGCCGGGCTCTTGCGGGCGCCATCCTCACCCATAACGATTTCGCCGCCGCCCTGGCCGATCTGATCGGGCAGCGGCTCGGCGGCGCCGGCGCCGAACGCACGCGCTTCACATCCTTTGCCAGCGATGCCTTTCGCGGCGAGGCGGACCTGATCGAAGCCGCCGGACGAGACTTGCAGGCCGTCTCGCGCAGCGACCCCGCTGCGGCGGGCCTGCTGCAGCCGCTGCTGCATTACAAGGGTTACCTCGCGCTGCAGGCCTGGCGCGTCTCGAACTGGCTCTGGCGGCATGACCATCGTGACGCGGCGCTGCTGTTTCAGAACGAGGCGTCGAACGTGCTCCAGGTCAGCATTCATCCGGCCGCCAGCATCGGATCCGCCGTTTATCTCGACCACGCCACCGGCATCGTGATCGGCGCCGGCGCCGTCATCGGCGATGACGTCACCATTCTCCAGAACGTCAGCATCGGCCGCAGCAGCGAACTGCCGGCGCGCTCGCCCCGCATCGGCTGTGGCGTCTATATCGGTGCGGGCGCCAGCATCCTCGGCGACATCAGCATCGGCGCTCATGCGAAAATCGGCGCCGGCACCCTTGTGAGCAAGGACGTCCCCGCCGGCTGCACGGCGGTCGGCAATCCTGCGCGGCTGACCAACTGCCCCGAGCCCGCCTCGGCGGCCTGACGTGCCGCTCGCTCAGGCCGCGCGGCGGCGACCTTCGCCGCCATGATGCGGCGTGACGGGCTCCGAGCTGGTCTGGCCCGGCGCATCCAGCACCGCGACGTGATGCCGATACACCATTTCCCAGCCCTTCCACCCCGTGAACAGCAGGATGCCGACCACGATCAGGGACAGCACCACGCCCCATGGCTTGATCGCAGCTTCCGCACCTTGTGCGTAACGGAGGTAGAAATTGACGAGGGCCAGCACAACTGCCGCAAGGTTACCGACCATGTGGTACCAGGCATCGTTGAGACTGCGGATGCGGGGTTCGCCGAAGAAGTCCACAAAGCCGGCGGCGGCGGCAACCAGCGCCATGACGATGCCGGCGCCGATCAGCCACATCGCGGCGCGGGCCCAGAAAGCGTCGTCGGTTCCAATGAAGGCGAGATCGGTGATGGGTGCGCCGACCAGGCATGCAACGGGGAACGGAATCAGCATGGGATGCAGGGGATGATCGCCGACCGCGGCGGTCGTCTTGGGGTTGATGCTCATGGAAAGACCTCGCCAAAGGTGAGTTTCCCAGACAATTTTCCGCCCTCTGGCTGGTTCCTACCGGCGCCGGGGCGGACGCTCTCCTTCTGATGCGCGAACGGCAGGGCTGAAATCCCATGACCGGGCGGCAGCGGGCCGCCCCATCTCCCTGCGCTGCCTGCCTTTCCCGGAGCCAAATTCGCCGCCGGTAACCCCGCATTAACCAACGCCGGGCTCTGGTAAGAGTGGACAGTCGCGCCCGAAGCCGTGTCGAGGCCCTTAGTTTTGACATCTTGGCGGGGAATGCAGGCGACCGGCTTTGGACGAGCCTTTGGACGAGCCCTGCACCCCAAAAAGACGAGGCTTTGAGCGGGCTTGCCGGCCGCGCCGGTTCTAGCGCGGCGGTTGGGGAACACCGGCGGCGATTTGCTGGCCGAGGACAATAGGTAACGATCGCCTTGAGAGGATACTGCTCATGAATCCGGCCGACGTGGCTCAGTCAGCCCTCCCGGTTGCTGCCTCCGCCGACGTATCGCTGATTGCGCTGTTTTGGCAGGCTCACTGGATCGTGAAAGCGGTGATGCTGGGGCTTCTGGCCTGCTCGGTCTGGGTCTGGGCCATCGCGATCGACAAGATCTTTCTTTATGCGCGCACCCGGCGCTCGATGGACCGGTTCGAGCAGGCGTTCTGGTCCGGCGAGTCGATCGAGGAGCTCTATCGAACGCTCTCGGCCAAGCCCACGCATTCCATGGCAGCCTGCTTCGTGGCCGCGATGCGCGAGTGGAAGCGTTCTTTCGAGAGCCATGCCCGCTCGGTCGCGGGCCTGCAGATGCGTATCGACAAGGTGATGAACGTCTCGATCGCACGCGAGGTCGAACGGCTGGAGCGGCGCCTGCTGGTGCTGGCGACCGTCGGCTCCGCCGGCCCCTTCGTCGGCCTGTTCGGCACGGTCTGGGGCATCATGTCGAGCTTCCAGTCGATCGCGGCGTCGAAAAATACCTCTTTGGCGGTGGTCGCTCCCGGTATCGCGGAAGCGTTGTTTGCGACCGCCGTCGGCCTTATCGCCGCCATTCCTGCCACTATTTTCTACAATAAGTTCACCTCCGAGGTGAACCGGCAGGCCCAGCGCCTGGAGGGTTTCGCCGATGAATTTTCAGCCATCCTGTCCCGTCAGATCGACGAGCGTGGCTGACGGACGGCATGTATAGTGTGAAGGGCAATTTGGGCACCAGACCATGGGCATGAACGTCGCAAGTTCATCCGGAGGCGGCGGACGCCGCGGCCGGCGCAAGCCCGTCGTGGCCGAAATCAACGTCACGCCCATGGTCGACGTCATGCTGGTGCTGCTCATCATCTTCATGGTGTCGGCGCCGATGTTGACGGTCGGCGTGCCGCTCGATCTGCCGCAGACCCAGGCCAAGAGCATCGAGAACAGTGATCAGAAGCCGATCCAGCTCTCGGTCGACATCAAGGGCAAGGTGTTCATCAACGACTCCGAGATCGCCATCAACGAGCTGGTCCCCAAGCTGAAGGCGATCACCGACGCGCGCGGCGGGCTCGAGGAACGCATCTATCTGCGCGCCGACAAGAAGGCGGATTACGGCACCGTGGCCAAGGTGATGGGCCAGCTCTCGGGCGCCGGCTTCAAGAAGCTCGCCCTCGTCACAGAAGCGGATCAGGGGTCCTAGGCCGGTGAAGGTGAACGTCGACAAGACACTCGTTGCGTCGATTGCTCTCCACGTCCTCGTGCTGGGATGGGGTCTGCTGACCTTTAGCAGCAAGGCCTATATCGCGCCGGAGGAGTCGCTTCCCGTCGATATCATTTCCACCGATCAGCTGGCGCAGATGATGGCGGGGCAGAAGACCGGAAAGAAGGAAGAGCCGAAGCCGAAGGTCGAGAAGATCGCGGAAGCGAAGCCCGAAGAGGACGCCGTCGGCAAGGTCACCGAGAAGAAGGAGCTGATCAAGACCAACTCGCAACCGGAGCCGCCGCCGAAGCCTGCCGAGAAGCCGGTGGAGAAGAAGCCCGAGCCCCCCAAGCCGGTCGCCGAGGCGAAGCCGAAGGAAGAGCCGAAGCCGCAGGAAAAGAAGCCTGATCCGGCCAAGGAAGATCCGATCGCTGAGCTCCAGAAGAAGCTTGAGACCAAGAAGCCGCCGCCCAAGCCCGTGGAGCAAAAGGTTGCGGCGGTGCACCCTCAGCAGCAGCCCAAGCCGAAGGAGCGCACCTTCGATCCCGCCCAGATCCAGCGCGACCTCGACAAGCGCGCCGCGACCCGGCACGAGCTCGCCGGCTCCGCGCTGAATGCGTCTGCCTCGCTGGGAGCGGCCACCGGAACTGCCGCCAGCAATGTCGCGACCTGGCGCGGTGCTTTCCAGGGCGCGGTCAAGCGCTGCTTCACACCCACATACAACGGGCAGGACGCCGACCAGTACGAAGCCGATATCGACATTCCCATGAAGATCGATGGATCGCTGGCTTCGGAGCCGATTGTCGTCGCAGTGCGTGGACCGTCGCGCTCGATTGCTCAGGCCATTGCCGAGAGTGCCAAGCGCGCCATCGTGCAGTGTCAGGTCTATTCGTTCATGCCGAAGCAGCAATACGAGAGCTGGAAGCTCATCCCGATGACTTTCGGCCTGAAAGACATGTTGTGACATCCGAACAAAAGAATTTTGCAATGAATGACGTCCGATCGATCAACCGCCGCCGCTTCATGACCCTGGCTGGATCGGGGCTTGCAATGCTCGGAGGCGGGCGGGTCTTCGCTCAAGGCCAGGACGGCCGCATCCGCATCGATCCTACGGCGTTCCAGCCGATCCCGATCGCGATCACCAATTTTCTGCCGGGATCGCCTTCCGATGGCGAAGTCGGCAACGGCGTCACCCAAGTCATCACCAACAATCTGAAGCGCTCGGGCCTGTTCGCTCCGATCGACCAGGCCGCCTTCATCGAGCGCATCAGCAACATGGACGTTGCGCCGCAATTCCAGAACTGGAAAACCATCAACGCTCAGGCCCTCGTCACTGGTCGCATGACGCGGCAGCCGGACGGCCGCCTCAAGGCCGAATTCCGCCTGTGGGACGTGGTCTCCGGCCAGCAGCTCACCGGACAGCAATATTTCACCTCGCCGGAATACTGGCGGCGTATCGCCCACATCATCTCCGACCAGATCTACGAGCGGATGACCGGCGAGAAGGGGTATTTCGACAGCCGCGTCGTGTTCGTGGACGAGACCGGACCCAAGGAGCGCCGGGTCAAGCGGCTCGCGATGATGGACCAGGACGGCGCCAATGTGCGCTACCTGACCCGCGGCTCCGACCTCGTGCTGACGCCGCGCTTCTCGCCGAATTCGCAAGAGATCACCTACATGGAGTTCGGCCAGGGTGATCCGAAGGTTTATCTCTACAACATCGAGACCGGCCAACGCGAGATCGTCGGCAATTTCCCCGGCATGACCTTTGCGCCGCGCTTTTCGCCGGACGGCCAACGCGTCATCATGAGCCTGCAGCAGGGCGGCAATTCCAACCTGTTCGTGATGGATCTGCGCTCGCGCTCGACCACGCGCCTCACCGACACGCCGGCGATCGACACGTCGCCGTCCTACTCGCCGGACGGGACCCGCATCTGCTTCGAATCCGATCGTGGCGGCCGGTCGCAGATCTACGTGATGGCGGCGGGCGGCGGGCAGGCGCAGCGCATCTCCTTCTCCAAGGACGACACCAATGCCAGCTATTCGACGCCGGTGTGGTCGCCGAAGGGCGATTACATCGCCTTCACCAGGCAGGGCGGCGGGCAGTTCGCGATCGGCGTCATGAAGCCGGACGGTTCCGGCGAGCGGCTGCTCACCTCCGGCTTCCACAACGAGGGCCCGACCTTCTCGCCGAACGGCCGCGTGCTGATGTTCTTCCGCGATCCCGGCGGCAACGGCGGACCGTCGCTGTACACCGTCGACATTTCGGGACGCAACGAGCTGAAGGTGCCGACGCCTGGCTTCGCCTCGGATCCCGCATGGTCGCCGCTATTGTCCTCGACGTCGGGCTGACGATCGCAGTTGAAACATCGCGCATTCAGACGCGCGATGTTTTCGAAAAAGCGCGCCGATTTTTTCGCGTTCCGCGCGAACAGCAACACTTCCTTCACCCTGTGCCCGGCAGAGCTTGCCTAGTTGCTTGATTTGTAAGCGGAAATAGCTTCGCCATTGCCGAAAAACAACTCGACTTTAACGATGTTCCCTCAGAAAAGCTTCATCTCGGCTCGGTAAGACTACGCGCTGAACAGGACGCGCGTACAAACCAAAATGCAGTTCGCAAGCCAGAGCGGAGAGCAGGGGCAGGCCTCGCCGACGATTTCGGCGGCGCTGACCGATTCGCTGTTCGAGGCTCCCGGCACGGTGCTTACCGGCATTGTCTTCTCGGCGTTCTCGGCCTCCCTGACGGCGCTCAAGACCGGACAGATGCTGCTCTGGGGCTTTGTCCCGCTCCTCATTCTTGCGGGCGCCATACGCGCCTTCGATCTGAGCCGGTACCAGGCCCAGAAATCGGTTCTGAGCGCGGAACAGGCCGCGCGTTGGCAGAAGCGCTATCAGATCGGAGCGCTCATCCAGGCCGCTGTGATCGGTCTGTGGTGTTCCACGACGCTGTTGAGCAACGATGATGCCATCGCTCACATGATTGCGCTCTCGGTCACAACGGGAATCGTGGCGGGAGGCGCCGGAAGAGCTTATGGACGACAGTCGATATTTCGTCTGCAAGCCACTTTGATATTTGGACCGGCCGTGATCGCGCTGGCGCTGCACCGCACGCCTTACTACGTCGCGATGTCCGTCGTGTGCGCCGCGTTCCTCTTCTCGGTCATGCGCCTCTCCGGCAATCTGCACAAGATTTTCTTGCGCGCCGTTGTCGCACGCGAACGCGAGGCCGCACTCGCCGGCCAGTTCGACACGGCGCTCAACAACATGCCGCACGGGCTCTGCATGTTTCGCATCGACGGTCAGCTCGCGGTGATGAACCACCGCTTCGCCGCCATGATGAGCCTGCCAGACGATCTCGCCCAAAACGGCACGACTGCGCGCGATGTCGTCGCCGCATGCGTCGAAGCGCGATCGATCTCGGCCGCGAGCGGCCAGGCGATAATTGCCGACATCGAAAACGCGCACGCGAAGGAGATCATTACCACCGACCCCGATCCACAAAGGAACCGTTCGCTGTCTTGGACCGTCCAACCGATGGCTGATGGCGGTGCGGTGGTGCTGCTCGAGGACATTACGGAGCGGCGCACGGCAGAGGCCAGGATCAGCCATATGGCCCGCTTCGACGATCTCACGGCGCTGCCGAACCGCGTCAGCTTCCGCGACGAGATCGAGCACCTGTTGGCCGTCTCACACGACGCGGAGCAGCTCTCCGCGCTGCTGTTCATCGACCTCGACCAGTTCAAGCAGGTCAACGATACGCTCGGCCATCCCTGCGGCGACCAGCTCCTGTGCGCCGTCGCCAACCGCCTGCGCGAGATGCTTCGGCCGGAGGATTTCGTCGCCCGGTTCGGCGGCGACGAGTTCGTCGTGTTCCAGCAGAACCTCAATGCCCCCGAGGACGCCGCAGCGCTCGCCCGCCGCATCGTCGAGCGCCTGAGCGAGCGCTATCGCATCGACAATCACCTGGTTGAGATCGGCGCCAGCGTCGGCATCGCACTGACCTCGCCGGAAGGCACCAGCGCCGACACCCTGCTCAAGAATGCTGACATGGCGCTGTACCGGGCCAAGGCCGACGGCCGCGGCACCTATTGCTTCTTCCGCGACGAGATGGCGGCGACCGTCGAGGCACGGCGCATTCTCGAGCTCGACCTGCGCAAGGCGCTCGCCAACGAGGAATTCGAGCTGTTCTATCAGCCGCTGGTCAATCTGAAATCCGGCAAGATCACCACCTGCGAGGCCCTGCTGCGCTGGAATCATCCGGTGCGCGGCACGGTCTCGCCCGTCGACATCATACCGGTCGCCGAGGACATGGGCCTCATCGTCGATCTCGGCCGCTGGATCCTGCGCCGCGCCTGCATGGAATGCATGAAATGGCCGGAGGGCGTCAGCGTCGCCGTCAACTTCTCGCCGCAGCAATTCCATCAGCGCGACGTGCTGAGCGAGATCCGCTATGCACTCGAAGTGTCGGGCCTGCCGGCGCATCGACTGGAGATCGAGATCACAGAGTCCTCGCTGCTGCGCAACACCCAGCTCACCCACGACATCCTGTCGCAATTGCATGCGCTCGGCGTTCGCATCTCGCTCGACGATTTCGGCACCGGCTATTCCAGCCTCAGCTACTTGCACAACTTCCCGATGCAGAAGGTGAAGATCGACCGCTCCTTCCTTGAAGGCATCGACTCGGACCGTCCGCTCACACTGCTCCGAGGTGTGGCGCGGCTGTCCGCCGACCTGGGCATGTCGGTGGTGGTGGAAGGAATCGAGACCAACGAGCAACTCGAACTCATCAATGCCGACGGGACGGTGACCGAAGCTCAGGGTTATCTGTTCAGCCGGCCTGTCCCGGCCGTGCGCATTCGTCAGCTACTCAATGCCTCCTACGGCGTTCGCGGCGGCAACGATCAGGCCGTCGCAGCCTCGGCGCGATCGATCGCCTGACCCTCCATCGACTTCTCAAGGTCTCTGCCGGGTTCTTACGGGCCCAAAAGGTTAACCCTAACAATTCTAACACTTTGCAATTGCGTTAAGGAACCATTAATCTACGCTCACTCGCGGAAGTTGCTAGCAGCGTAGGGGTTATAGATGAAGTCCGGGGCCGAACCGCAGACGGCGCTTCTTCCACGCGGAGCCGCGCTGTTTGAGCGTCTCGATTATCGGCTCATCGAAACGCCGGAAGACAAGGATCGCCTCCATCTGATGCGTTACCGGGCCTATTTGCAGGCCGGGCTGATTCCGCCGTCGGAATCGCAGCGGGTGACCGACCGTTTCGACGACGCGCCCAACGTCTGGAATTTCGGAGTCTACGTCGACAACGAACTCTGCAGTTCCGTCCGCATCCACGTTCTGACATCCGAATGGCGGATGTCCTACACGACCGAGGTGTTCGGCGACGTGCTGCATCCCCGCCTGGACCGAGGCGAGGTCTTTATCGACCCATGTCGATTCGTTGCTGATCCGGAAATGCAGCAGCGTTTCCCCGAACTGCCTTATCTGACGGTGCGGCTTCCCTTCGTGGCCTGCGAACACTTCAACGCCGATGTCGGGCTCTCGATGGTGCGAACCGATCATCAGGCGTTCTACCGCCGCGTGTTCCTGTCCGAGACGCTCACCGAACCGCGTTCCTTTCCAGGCTGGCCGACGAAGAAGGCGGTCCTGATGGCCTCGGATTACCCTAAGGTCCGGGACAGGATCCTGACGCGTTTCCCCATCATGCGATCGAGTGCGTTTGAGCGGCGGATGCTGTTTGAACGCAGCACGCAGCGGATCGCCCCTGCGCGACCGATTCGCCTTGCCGGCGCAGCCGCGCAGGCCTGAATCCTCGGTCTGTGAGCGGGACTTCAGCCGCCCTGGCCGCCAGGCTATCCTGGCGGAACGGGGGTTTTCGTCATCAACCCGCTTGCCTTCACCTTGGCGCCACATTTACAAATCATTAACCATCACGGTTGCTTTTCGCTGGTTGGGGGCATTTGACTGGCTGCGGCAAGGTTCCGTCAAGGTTGACGGAACGTTCGCTTAACCAACCCCCTGTAGACCGGACAGCAGTGGACTAACGTGAGCGTGGAGGCTCCGGAATGAAACATCCTATGCGTATCCTCCAGGGATTGAAGTTGGCCGCGGTGCTCGCCGTCGCGCTGTCGATGGGCGCCTGCGCCAACAAGAATGCCGCGACGGATGCGATGGCCAATGCGGCGACGCCGGGCAGCCAGCAGGATTTCGTCGTCAACGTGGGTGACCGCGTCTTCTTCGAAAGCGACCAGACCGATCTGACCCCGCAGGCGATCGTGACCCTGGAGAAGCAGGCACAGTGGCTCCAGAGTTATCCGCGCTACAGCTTCACCATTGAAGGTCATGCCGACGAGCGCGGCACCCGCGAATACAACATCGCGCTCGGCGCCCGGAGAGCCCAGTCGGTGCGCTCGTTCCTCGCCTCGCGCGGCATCGATCCGAACCGCATGCGCACGATCTCCTATGGCAAGGAGCGGCCGGTTGCCGTCTGTAACGATATCTCCTGCTGGTCGCAGAACCGTCGCGCCGTCACCGTCTTGAACGCGAGCTCCTGATATTCGGTCAGGTCTCTGGCAGTTCAGTCAGGCGCCGTTCAGCTTTCGAATTGGATGATGCCGGCGCCCTCTCGGGCGCCGGTTTCGTTTCAGCATTCTGTGACAGAAACCCCTTTGTACCAGTCACATTTTTGGCGTACTGCACTTCGATGTGTGGCGCGTCGAACGTTCCGTCGCAGGCCATTCCGCTTTTGTCGTCAGGGCAAGATGTCATCCAGATTTAAGGTCTTTGGCGGTACCGTGGCGACCGTCGCGCTGCTCTCCTTGTGCTCGCCCGCGTTTGCGCAGTCGATCTTTGCGCAGTCGGACGATGGCGACGCCGAGTTGCGGATCGAGCGGCTGGAGAATCGGCTGCGCCAGCTCACCGGCCAGAACGAGGAGCTGCAATACCGCAACCGGCAACTCGAGGAGCGGCTGCGGGCGCTCGAAGGCGGCGCGCAGGCCGCCCCCGGACAGGCGCCCAACGTCGCGGCGATGCCGCCCGCGCAGATCGCGCCGGGCCAGATTGCACCGGGGCAAGCCGCGCCGGGCCATCGGCAGCCGCCGGTGCAGCCGAACTACGAGCAGCCGCAGATCGCATCTCCCGCCCCGATCATTCAGGAGCAGCCGGCGCCCGGCGCTCCCGGCACGCGCCGCCGTGGCGATGCGTTCGACCCGAACCAGAATCCAAATGCGCCCGGTGCGCCCCGCGCGCTCGGCGGCGGGCAGCAGCCGATGCCGGCAGGAGCTCCGAGCGGGACGCCCGGCGGCCGCAATGCCGGCGAGCCGCTCGATCTCGCCAACACCAGCCCCCGCTACCAGCAAGGTGTGCCGTCAGCAGCGCAGCCCGGCTACCCGCCGGCGCAATCCGGCTATCCGGCGCCGGCCGGCGGCGCCGGCTTGACCACCTTGCCGCCGTCGGCAACGCCGCGCGACGAGTTCGACCTCGGCATCGGCTACATGCAGCGCAAGGACTATGCCCTGGCCGAGCAGACCATGAAGAACTTCACGCAGAGATTTCCGAGCGACCCGCTTATCGGAGACGCGCAATATTGGCTGGGCGAGAGCTATTTCCAGCGCCAGCAATATCGCGATTCCGCGGAAGCCTTCCTCGCCGTCACCACCAAATACGAGAAATCGGCCAAGGCGCCGGATGCGCTGCTGCGGCTCGGCCAGTCGCTTGCCGCGCTGAAGGAGAAGGAGGCCGCCTGCGCCGCCTTCGGCGAAGTCGGCCGCAAATATCCGCGCGCCTCCGCCGGCGTCAAAGCCGCGGTCGATCGCGAGCAGAAGCGGGTGAAGTGCTGACCTCCAGGGGCATGACAAGCATGACAAGTCGGAGTGCGCTGCGCTAAACACGCAACCGTCCGTCGGCGAGTGTCAGGGCCGCGTCATGTCAGACGACGACAATTCACCGATCTCAGCGCGCGAGGCGAGGCGGCTTTTCGCCGGCCTGAAAGCTGCGCCGGCGCTGGTGCTCGCCGTCTCCGGCGGCCCCGACTCCGTCGCGCTGATGTGGCTTGCTGCGCGCTGGCAGCGCAGCCTTGCGCGGGGTCCACAACTCACCGTCGTCACGGTCGATCACGGCCTGCGCCCGGAAGCGGCCCGCGAGGCGCGCGAGGTCAAGCGGCTCGCCGCCGAGCTCGGATTGCCGCACCGGACCGCGCGCTGGCGCGGTGCGAAACCGAAGACCGGGCTGCCTGCGGCAGCGCGCGAGGCCCGCTACCGCCTGCTCGCTGAGGCCGCGCGTGCCGCGGGTGCGAGCCATGTGCTGACGGCCCACACCCGCGACGACCAGGCGGAGACCCTGTTGATGCGCCTCCTGCGCGGCAGCGGCCTTGCCGGGTTGTCGGCCATGGCGCCCCTCAGCGAGCGCGACGGCATCGTCCTGGCGCGCCCGCTGCTCGATGTTCCGAAATCGCAGCTGATCGCAACCTTGAGGCGGGCGAAGGTCGGCTTCGTCGACGACCCCACCAACCGGGACACCGCCTTCACCCGGCCGCGGCTGCGCGCGCTGCTGCCGCTTCTCGCCGCCGAGGGCGGCGACAGCAGAAATCTGGCGCGGCTCGCGGCAAGGCTGGCGCGCGCCAATGCGGCAGTCGAGGTGCTGGCCGACGGCGCCGAGCGCTTTCTCCGTTTGCGGGATCGCGGCGATGCGCCGCAGGCGGGCGTCCGGAGCTTCGAGGCTTCGGCCTTTGCCGCCCTCCCGGAGGAGGTCCGGCTGCGGCTTCTGCTGCGGGCCATCGACGCGCTCGGACATGAGGGACCGGCGGAACTCGGCAAGGTCGAAACCCTGGTGTCCGCACTGGACGAGGCCATGGCCGCAAGTCTGCGCGCCCGCGCCGGCCGGCCGGCCCTGAAGCAGACCCTTGCAGGAGCCTTGATCAGCCTTGCCGGCGGGCGTATCCACATCGCGCCGGCGCCGGCCCGGCGGCGCACCGGGCGATGAGCGCGAATGCGGCGGATCATGGCACCGGCGGTTTCGCATCCACGCCGTCAGGCCACCTTAACCAGGCCGGAAAAACCCGCCATAGGGCGCCATTATTTCCGCGGGAATCGCTCTAGGATGGGATAAATAGTCCCATCTCGTTCTCTTGGCAGCGACCGGGACGGCACCTAAATTGTATCCGTCTAACGATGAGGATTCCTTGGGATTTCCTCGCATTGACCAAATCAACTGCCCAAGGATCACGGCCGCGATCCGCGCGACCACGAAGGAAGATCGATGAACGCCAATCTGCGCAATTTCGCCCTCTGGGTCATCATTGTCTTGCTGCTGTTGGCGTTGTTCACGCTCTTTCAGAATCCGGGTCAGCGGGCGTCCTCGCAGGACATCGCCTTCTCCCAGCTCCTGAGCGAGGTTGACCGCGGCAATGTGCGCGACGTCGTGATCCAGGGGCCGGACATCCACGGCACCTTCACCAACGGCTCGAGCTTCCAGACCTATGCGCCGAACGATCCGACGCTGGTGAAGCGCCTCTACGACAGCAAGGTGCAGATCACTGCGAAGCCGCCGGGCGACAACGTGCCCTGGTTCGTCTCGCTCCTGGTCTCCTGGCTGCCCTTCATCGCGCTGATCGGCGTGTGGATCTTCCTGTCGCGGCAGATGCAGGGCGGCGCCGGCAAGGCGATGGGCTTCGGCAAGTCGCGCGCCAAGATGCTCACCGAAGCGCATGGCCGCGTCACCTTCGAGGACGTCGCCGGCGTCGACGAAGCCAAGCAGGACCTGCAGGAGATCGTCGAATTTCTGCGCGACCCCGGCAAATTCCAGCGTCTCGGCGGCCGCATTCCGCGCGGCGTGCTGCTGGTCGGCCCTCCCGGCACCGGCAAGACCCTGATCGCGCGTGCGGTCGCGGGTGAGGCCAACGTGCCGTTCTTCACCATCTCCGGTTCGGACTTCGTCGAAATGTTCGTCGGCGTCGGCGCGAGCCGCGTCCGCGACATGTTCGAGCAGGCCAAGAAGAACGCGCCCTGCATCATCTTCATCGACGAAATCGACGCCGTCGGTCGTCACCGCGGCGCCGGACTCGGCGGCGGCAATGACGAGCGCGAGCAGACGCTGAACCAGCTGCTGGTCGAGATGGACGGCTTCGAGGCCAACGAGGGCGTGATCCTGATCGCCGCGACCAACCGTCCCGACGTGCTCGATCCCGCGCTGCTGCGTCCGGGTCGCTTCGACCGTCAGGTCGTGGTGCCCAATCCCGACGTCGTCGGCCGCGAGCAGATCCTCAAGGTTCACGTCCGCAAGGTGCCGCTGGCGCCGGATATCAACCTCAAGACCATCGCGCGCGGCACGCCGGGCTTCTCAGGCGCCGACCTGATGAACCTCGTCAACGAAGCTGCGCTCACCGCCGCCCGCCGCAACAAGCGGATGGTGACGCAGGCCGAGTTCGAGGAAGCCAAGGACAAGGTCATGATGGGTGCCGAGCGCAAGTCGCTCGTCATGACCGAGGAAGAGAAGCTCTTGACGGCCTACCACGAAGGCGGTCACGCCATCGTCGGCCTCAACGTTCCCGCGACCGATCCGATCCACAAGGCGACCATCATCCCGCGTGGCCGTGCGCTCGGCATGGTCATGCAGCTGCCGGAGCGCGACAAGTTGTCGATGTCGCTGGAGCAGATGACTTCGCGCCTCGCCATCATGATGGGCGGCCGCGTCGCCGAAGAGCTGATATTCGGCCGCGAGAAGGTGACCTCGGGCGCTGCTTCCGACATCGAGCAGGCGACGCGCCTGGCCCGCATGATGGTGACGCGCTGGGGCCTGTCGGAAGAGCTCGGCACGGTCTCCTACGGCGAGAACCAGGACGAGGTGTTCCTGGGGATGTCGGTGTCGCGGACGCAGAACGCCTCCGAGGCGACCGTCCAGAAGATCGACTCCGAGATCAAGCGTCTGGTCGAGGAGGGCTACAAGGAAGCGACCCGCATTCTCACCGAGAAGCGCGCCGACCTCGAAGCACTCGCCAAGGGCCTGCTCGAATTCGAAACGCTGACCGGCGAGGAGATCGTCGATCTGCTCAAGGGCAAGAAGCCGAACCGCGAGTCCGTGCTCGAGCCCACCGCGCCGCGCGCCTCCGCCGTGCCCCCGGCCGGCAAGTCGCGCCCGCGGCCCGATCCGGATCCCGGCCTGGAGCCGCAGCCGCAGGCGTAACCGATCAGCGGCACACCGAATTGAAAAACGCGGCGGGAACGCCGCGTTTTTTGTTATGCGAGCGCGCGTTTGCGCCGGCATCGGGATGGCTGCTTCCGGCAATGCGAGCACCGCCGAAGCAGAGCGCTTCTGTTCCGGCCGTCGCCGTTCGGGCCTAGGCCGTTTTGCCACAGCCATTGCGGCTGAATCGGTTGCGGTCGATCAAGAAAGAGCACCTCCACGGCGTTAGGCTTCGACTTGTCAAAGGAGGGATACATGGCTTTCAAGGATATTCTGTTGACCCTGGCGAGCTATCCGGAACCGACGCCGGTTTCGGTGATCGACGATGCCGTTTCGGTCGCCGCCGTCCTGGACGCGCACATCGCGGCCATTTCGTGCGAAGTCCATGCGGAAGTGCGCGCAAGCCTGCTCGGGGATGCCATCCTGGACATACCCGCACTCGTTGCGCGCGAGGCCGCCAAGAGCCGCGAGAATGCGAAGGCGCTGCTTGCGGCGTTCGAAGCCTCGGCCGCGAAATCCGGCGTCCGGCACGAGACCATCTTCGAGCAATGTGCAACCGCCACCGAGGCCGCGCTGCTGGCAGACTATGCAAGGCTTCGCGATCTCACGATCATGGCGGTGCCGGACTCCCATGATCGATGGTACGCAGAAGAGGTGATCTTCGAATCCGGCAGGCCGACGCTGATCCTGCCCGCCGCTCCCCGATCGCGTCCATTCCAGCTCGATGCTGTTTGCGTGGCCTGGGACTTCAGCCGCACCGCTGCGCGAGCGGTTTCCGATGCGCTTCCTTTGCTCGAAAGCGCAGGAAGCGTGCGGGTCGTAACGGTCACGAACGAAAAGGCCCTGGATTCCAAGCATTCCGGCGAAGAGCTGGCGAAGAACCTCGCTCGTCACGGCATCGAGGTTGTGTGCGACGAGATCGACGCCGCGGGCAAGGTGATCGACGAGGTCCTGACATCTTACGTGTTCTCCCATGGCATCGACGTCCTCGTGATGGGCGCGTACGGAACGCCGAGGTGGCGGGAATTCGTGCTTGGCGGCGCGACCAGGGGGCTGCTGTCCAAGCCGCCGGTCCCGATTCTGTTCTCGCATTGACGCTTGGTCATGCAGGAGGCCGCGTCGCTCGGGTCCACCAGGCTGATCAGGTCGCTCACGCTGACGCACGCCGTGCTGTACGGGCTCGGCGTGACGATCGGCGCCGGAATCTACGTCCTGGTGGGAGCGGCCGCTGCGCGAAGCGGGATGCATGCGCCCCTGGCGTTCCTCGCTGCCGCGGTCGTGATGGGCGTGACGGCCGGGAGCTTTGCCGAACTGGGCACGCGATGGCCGGTTGCGGCGAGCGAGGCTGCCTACGTCCAGGCCGCGTTTCATCGAAAATGGCTCAGCGGTGCCACGGGGCTGCTCGTGGTGGCCGCAGCGACGATTTCCGGCGCGACCATCACCGTGGGGAGCGCCGGCTACATCGGCGTGTTCCTGCCGCTGCCCGCCACCTGGATCATCGCCGGCGTCGTGCTTGCGATGGGAGCGGTCGCCTGCCTGTCCGCGGTTCAGTCCATCGGCTTCGCCGGCCTGATGACGGTCGTGGAGATCGGCGGATTGGTCCTCATTGTCGGGGCCGGGCTGTTTCAGGGCGACGCCCTGGTCTCCCGGCTGCCCGAACTGCTAGCTCCCCTGAGCGACAAGGCGGCGTGGACCGGGATCGCACAGACGTCGCTGCTCGCCGTGTTCGCATTCATCGGGTTCGAGCACCTCGTGAACATCTCCGAGGAAATGAAGAATCCGTCCCGGACGCTGCCATGGGCGCTCTTCATCACCCTCGGCGTGACGGCGTTCCTCTACATGACTGTCGTCTGGGTTGCGGTGGTCGCGGTGCCCCCGGCCGAGCTCGCGCACTCCTCGGCTCCGCTTGCACTGGTCTTTCAGCGGTTGACCGGTCTTCCGCTCTCGGTGTTGAGCGTCATCGCGATCGTTGCGACGGTCAATGGAATCATCGTTCACATGCTGATGATCGGACGTGTGCTGTACGGGCTTGCGGACCAAGGCAGCCTTCCGGCCTTTCTCGCAAGGGTGAACGCGAGAAGCGGCGCGCCGATGGTTGCAACCCTCTTCGGCGTGGGCGCCATCCTGATCCTCGCCCTTGGCATTCCCTTGACCGGATTGGCCGAATGGACCTCACGCCTGACGCTCGGGGCCTTCGTCCTGGTCAACCTGGCGCTTCTTCGCATCAAGACGAGAGAATCCGAACCTCCCGCCGGCGTGTTCGTCGTGCCCATCTGGGTGCCTATTGCAGGACTGCTCACAAGCGCCGCCTTGCTCCTGATCGACCTCCTCGGATAGTGCGCGCCTTCGCGTTTCGGCGGACGAGCCAGGCGCCGCGATGGCGGTCCTCGTCTTTGGCGAAACGTTCCATCTGCGGCTTCAGGCGCGGTTCGCGCCCTCACTTGCGCACGCGCCAGACAGTCATGCCGGCTCGAGACACGGTCTCGACTCGCTCCAGATAATCTGGCGCCTCATCGCGGCCGAGCCTTGCGGCGAGGCCCTCGGGCGCGATGCGGACCAGATCCTCCTGATCGGCAGAGCCGTTGCACGTGATGATGTAATCGACCTTCCGCGAGGTGAGTATTGCGCGCGCGGCTTGCGGTGTCGCCGTCATCGCATGCACCATGGCAAGGTTGCCGTCGTTGTTGCGATGGTAGGGGCCGGCGAACACGAAATGACCGGTCGCTGCCAGGATCGAAGGACCCGAGTCGATCGGCGCCATCACCCGACCGGGCGTCAGAGCAGCGAGCGGCGCGGCGTTGGAGATGGTCTGGCAGGACACGTTGCGCTCAGGCGTCGCGATCTCATGGCTACTCGTCCCGCCGGCGAGTACAGGCCAAACTGCAAAGCCGACGCCGCCGAGAGTGGCTGGCGATACAAGCAGTGCGGCACGCACCAGCCCCCAATCGGTCGCGGCACGCGTGCGCAAGACCGAGATTGCCATGACGCTGAGCGGAGCCGCAACGATGTTGGCAGCGGCGGCGCCGCGCAGTTCCCACAGGCTGACACCGAACAGCGCTGCGAGCGTGAAGGTCGAAACGATCCAGAGAAAGCGCGTCTGCGGTCTGTTCCTAATCGTCGCCGCGAGGCACAGGCCGAGCGTCAGGAATGGAAACGCATAGTATCCGAGCAGCTTCTGCGGTTGCACCCGCGCCAGCTCCGTCACTGGCATGGTCTCGCTGACCCGATCGAGCCAGAAGCTTACAAGCAGGGGATCGACTTGCGCATATGGCGAGGCCACGCAGTTCGGATAGGATCTGGAGAACGCACCCAGGAGGAGCGCACCGGCAAACGCGGCCGAACCGAGCCGCGTCCAGATGGAGCGGCCGAGATGGCTGACGCCGGCTACCGCGAGCAGCGCGGCGCCGCCGCCCGCCGACAAGAGAAGGACGGGGCCGCCGAAGGCGTCGCAGACGGGCCGCGTGAGACTGTTTATCGGAAGCAGCAGCAGTGCCAGCAGCAGCGACGACGCAGAGAGGCCGGCTCCGAAGGCGCAGGCGGAGCGCCGGGCCTCGGCGCCCTTCCAGATCAGCAGCCCCATCACCGCCGCGCTCGCCACGGCGATCGCAGGCAGCATTTCCAGTCCGATTGCCAGCGACAGCGCCGCGAGACCTCCGGCCAGAGCCGCCCTGGCTGCAGAGTGTTCGAGATTGGTGATGGAGAGCATGAAGCCGAGCAGCAGCACGATCTGGACGCTATGATGATCGATCGCGCCAGCGCGAAAGTGGATCAGGGCGGGTATCGACAGGGCCGTGACCAGAACCGCGGCGAAATGTAGCCATGGGCGATCGGCCGGAGTGCTTGCCTGACTTGCGATGGTCGCTGAGAGCCAGAGCGCCACGGCCATCAGCATCGACGGCCACGCGACCAGCACGAGCGCTTCCGAAGCGTGTTGGCCGAGGAGAGGACGAAACAACGCAATCAGCAGGGCCAAGGGCGCATCGACGACGCGTGACCAGTGCATCGCAAGTCCCGGCGGGTCGAGCCGGTACTGAATCAGGTCGAACCAACCTTGGCCAGCCAGGAGATCGCGCACCTCGACCAGCCGCATCAGGTCGTCGGTCGACAGGCTGTCGAGAACGCCCGTCTTGATCGCGGGAAATCCGAGCGCCATCACAATCGCCGCCCAGGCGGTGGTCAGCACGATCGCAGGGTTGGGCGCAGCATCGGATCCTTGTTCGGTCGGTAGCACGAGGGACGACATCGCCCTGCGCCTCAATTCGAGGCAGCGGGCATTGACCTGCCGCCCGCGCTCTGCCCGTCCTCGCGCACATGGACCACGGCGATGTCGTCCGCATAGATCCGCTTCCAGCCCTTGAGTTGGTCGAGGATCTGCGGCCCCGGCGCGTCCGCGACCAGGAGCGTCGCGTCGATCTTGTATTCGTCCAAGAGGCGCGGCAGCAGCTCGGGCTTCTTGCCCTCGGTGGCCTTGAAGAAGTCCATCACGAACTTCTCGCCATAGAGCTCGGCGCGGCCGTCGACGAAAACGGGAATATTGCGCGAGATCAGATAGCCGCCGAACTGGTAGGCGTTGAAGATGCGCTGTGCCTTGCGTTGCTCGAGCAGGTCGACTGCCGCAACCGGCGTCTGCGTCATCGTGAAGGTGAAGCGGTGGTGTCCCATGTAGAGCGACGTCGAGGTCCAGCTTGCCGCCACGATCATCAGCGCGCCGAGCGCGGTGACGTAGTGAGCCGGCCAGCGGTCGGCGCCGACCGCCTCGGGGACCGCGCGCGGAAACATCGCGCCGAGCGGCTTTGCCAGCACCAGCGGTATGAGGAACGCAAAGGCTTCGATGCTTCTGACGTGGGTCAGCGCGCTCCAGGTCAGGAACAGGATCAGGAAGATCCGGGGGGCCGACAGCACCAGGCCGCGATAATAGCCGAATGCGATCAAGGCGAGCAGGGCGCCCTCGAACGGGGTGAACGTGGCGAAGTTCGCCGGCATCCATTCGAAGATCAGCGACAGCAACTCGCCGAGGCTGAGGATGTTGGTCGCACCCTGCAACGTTCGCCAGCCGTACGGCGTGAAGCAGCTCGCGATCAGCGCGGCGATTCCGAACAGCACCCAGCGCATGAACAGGGCAAGCCGCCGTCCCTTCTCGGCATGCTCGACCGCCTCCAGCGAGATCGGGCCGATCAGCGCAAGGCCCAGCACGAAGCCGCCGTGGAGGTTCGCCCACAGCGCCATCAACGGCAGCAGATGCCAGGAGGGGGCGCCCCTGCGGTCAGCGGTCGCCATGAGCAGCCCGACCCACGCCACCATGACCGGCAGCGCGAGAATATGGGGACGCGCCAGCACGTGATGCAGCGACAGCAGCACTGCAAGCATCGCGAACAGCACCGCGCGCGGCGCCTCGATCTGCACGTCGAGCAGATAGACGAAGATCGCGATTGCGAGCGCGAAGGCGACGGCCGTCAGAATGACGGGGCCGGCCCAGCCCCATTGCGCTTGGGAGAAGGCGAATGCGACCTGCGACAGCCAAGACGTCGAGATCCAGGGCGCGCCCGCTCGCGTGAACGAATAGAAGTCGTTGGTGGGCATGGCGCTGTGGTCGAGGATCCATTGCCCGATCTTGATCTGCCAGAACGAGTCGGAGTCACTTAGCAGCGTGTCGCCGAGGAAAAGGAAGAACAGGTAGGCGCCGGCGCCGGCGCACAATGGCACGAGGGCCCGCGCGCGGTCCTGCACCGCGATGCTGTTGGCAAGGGATAAAGACATGCCGGCTCGTCGTCCTGTTGCTGTTCGCGATCGAGCATGATCCGGACCCGGACGACCGCGTCAGCACATGCGGTCCTCCGAGAAGATCATGCCCAGGCAATCACCTGATGCGCGATGAATGATTCATCTCATCGCGCGCCGGCCCCTGCGGGCGGCATTGGATCACGGGCGGTCATAACTTCGGGTAAACCGGCAGCGACAGCCGGTTTCATGTTGCCGACAATTTAACGGATTGTTTTGGAATTCGATTTACCATGGGCGAATACTCGCAAACCGCCCGGTGTTTACGCAGTCGAATTAACTGCGGCGAAATTCTTTGTCTCTACGTTCCGGTTCCATGGTCGGGCGGCGCTGGGAAGCCGAAAAGACCAGATCAGTTGTAGCCTCGTGTACTCATTTGGAGCACTCTATGAAGAACCTCGTTGCGCGTTTCTTGAAGGATGAATCCGGCGCCACCGCCATTGAATACGGCCTGATCGCCGCCGGCATCGCGCTGGCGATCATCACCGTCGTGAACAACCTCGGCACCACGCTGAACACCAAGTTCACCTCGATCTCGACCAGCCTGAAGTAAGGCCGGCACGATCTGACAGTTTCGAGAGCCCCGTCCTCGGCGGGGCTCTTTGCTTTTGGGGCGACGTCAGCACGCTGCTGACGAAGCCGGCGTGGCAGACCCGCGCACCGCACGGCTCCGGCCGAGATAAAGCTTCGCGGCCCAGATCGAGGCCATAGCGAGCGCGATGCCGGCAAGGACGTCGACGATGTAGTGCGCGCCCATCACCGGGGTTGCTGCGATCATCAGCAGGCTGAGTGCGGCTGCGATGCCGCCGATGCCGCGTACCGGCCACAAGGCCCAGATGTAGAGCACGGCCGATGCCGCGTGAAAGCTCGGGAACGAAACGATGCCTGACAGAGAGAACAGCCGGAGTTCACGCAGGCTGCCGTCCCGAAGCGCGAGGATGTCCCGCAGCTGTCCGGCGTAGACCGTGGTGTTGATCTCCGGCAGATGGGCGGCCGGCAGCTGCAGTGCGTAATAGGTGCCGATCGCCGGCACGATCGCGGAGATCGCGATCGTGACTGCGAGCGCGAGGCTCATCGCTAGCATGAACAATTGCAGCCGCACATACCGTGCCGTCAGTGCCAGCACGATGGGAACGCCGAGCAGCGGAAACTTGATCAGTCCGTAGCCGCTCGCGAGGGTTCTCGCGAGCCATGGATGGTTGTTGACGTAGCGTGCGATCGGTTCCGGATCGAGCCCCAACGTGCGGTCGATCGCCAGCAATGCTTGATCCTCGAGCGGCCAGTTCAGCTTGCCCGCGACGTAGCTCAGCGGCCCGACGATTGCGCAGGTGAGAATGACCTGTCCGATGGTGCCAAGCGAAAACACCAGCTTCGGATCCGCAAGCTCGCCTTTCGCGATTCGGTAGCCATAGGCGAGCACAAGCAGCAGCGTGGCGATCGCCAGGGCGACGCCGTAGGCGACCGGCTCGAGCCTCAGTCCCGTGGCGCGAAGGCCGAGCGCGAGCAGGATTCCCATGCCGAGGATCGGAAGCCAATTGAGGTGAAAAAGCTGCCAGGCGGTCCGGGAGTCCGTGTCGAGCATGGGTGTAAGCGCGTGGAATTGCATTGCCTCCGTACAGTTACGGACCCGTGTTAAGATCGCGGTAAGATGTGTGGTTATTGATTATACAACCACAGAGCGTTCTTTTTTAAGTGTCTGGAACGCGCAGCCTGTTACGGCTTGGCGCCCCAATCCGCCTCATGACGCTTCACGCATTTGCATCTTGTCATTCACCCTGAATAGTTGTTCAGTCCTTGCGGGGTGATTTGCATCTTTCGACGTGAGAAGCGTTCGGCCGCAGGGCGTGCGGCTGGCGTGTGGGACAGGAAGCGCGCCATGGTTTATCGGCGGACGCATCAAGTGGTTAAGCGCCTTGCGGCGCGGCGCAGCGCGATTCTGGCGGCGGCGCGGGAGGCGGCGGCAGAAGGCGGCATGGCCGCGGTGCAGATCGCGCCGGTCGCAGTCCGGGCCAATGTCGCGGCCGGCACGGTCTACCGCTATTTCCCATCCAAGGCAGACCTGATCTCCGAGCTCATTGCCGAGGTGTCCCGCGACGAGCTCGCGGCGATCCGGCGGGCGGCCGATGCCGCGCCGGGCCCTTCCTCGGCGCTGGCGGCCGCCGTGACGACCGTGGCGGTCCATACGCTGTCGCAGCGCCGGCTGGCCTGGGGCATCCTGGCCGAGCCCGTCGATGTCGATGTCAGCGCCTCCAGGCTGGCCAGCAGGCGCGAGATCGCCGGCGAAATCGCTGGCCGGATCGACGCGGCCGTGCGTGCCGGCCATTTGCCGGCCCAGGACACCGCGCTCGCCGCCACCGCCTTGCTCGGCGCCCTGCATGAGGCTCTCGTCGGCCCGCTCGCGCCCGACAATCTCGATGATCCCGTCAAGATGCGCGATGCGGTGCAGACGGTGACTCTGCTGGCGTTGCGCGCGGTCGGCGTCATGGATGCCCGTGCCCGCGGCTTGGTGGTGCAGCAGACGCTGCTGCCGACGACCAAGGCTTTGGTTGGAGCGTAAGACCGCCTCAGCGGCGAGGTGGCGCGCTGATCGCGCCGACGTCATTGCCGACGCGGGCCTTTTCGTGACATCCGAGCAAGTCCGCCGGCTCCGGCCGGCTACTGTGCATGGGGTTGTTTTCGACTTTTTGCTTTGGCCGCGCGGGCGGGCCTACATGTTTGCATCGCCCTCGGGGCCGACCGAGGCGATGCGTACCATGTTGGTGGTGCCGGGGATGCCGAGCGGCACGCCGGCGACGATGATGACGCGCTGACCGGCGCGGACGAAGCCGTCGCGGAACGCGATCTGGCCGGCGCGGCCGACCATGTCGTCCTGGTCGCGGGCATCTTCGGCGACGACGCAATGCACGCCCCAGACGACGGCCAGCCTGCGGCCGGCGGTGATGTTCGGGGTGATCGCCACGATCGGCGGCTTCGGCCGTTCGCGCGCCACGCGCACGGCGGTCGAGCCCGACGAGGTCCAGCAGATCAAGGCCGGCAAATCGAGCGTCTCGGCGATCTGCCGCGCGGCATCGGCGATGGCGTCGCCTGCGGTGGATTCCGGCGCCGGGCGCTGGGCTGTGATCACCGACCGGTAGGTGGGGTCGCGCTCGACCTCCTCGCCGATGCGGTTCATGGTCGAGACCGCCTCGACCGGGAATTTGCCGGCCGCCGATTCCGCCGACAGCATGATGGCGTCGGCGCCCTCATAGACGGCGGTGGCGACGTCGGAGACCTCGGCGCGGGTCGGCACCGGAGACTGGATCATGGATTCCAGCATCTGGGTCGCGACCACCACGGGCTTGCCGGCGCGGCGCGCCATCCGCGTCATCTGCTTCTGCAGGCTCGGCACGCGCTCCAGCGGCAGCTCGACGCCGAGGTCGCCGCGCGCCACCATCAGCGCGTCGGACGCCTCGATGATGTCTGCGAGGCGATCGATCGCCTGCGGCTTCTCGATCTTGGCCATCACCGCGGCGCGGCCGCGGATCATCTTCTTGGCTTCGAGCACGTCGTCGGCGCGCTGGACGAACGATAGCGCGATCCAGTCGACGCCGGTGACGAGCGCGGCTTCGAGGTCGGCACGGTCCTTCGGCGTCATCGCCGAGACCGGCAGGTCCGTGTCGGGCAGGCTGACGCCCTTGCGATCGCTCATCCTGCCGCCGACCACGACCCGCGTCACCGCGTGCTCCTTCGAGGTCTCCTCCGCGATCAGCCGCACCTTGCCATCGTCGAGCAGCAGAGCATGGCCTGGCCGCAGCGCGGCCAGGATTTCCGGATGAGGGAGATGGACGCGCGTGGCATCGCCCGGCGTCTTGTCGGAATCGAGCGTGAAGGTCTGGCCGTTCTGGAGCTGCACCGCGCCCTCGGCGAAAGCGCCGAGCCGGAGCTTGGGACCCTGAAGGTCGACCAGGATGCCGATCGGCCGGCCATAGCTGCTCTCGACGTTGCGGATCGTCGCCACCAGCTCCCGCATCTTGTCGTGCGAGGTGTGGCTCATGTTGATGCGGAACAGGTCGGCGCCGGCCTCGAACAGGCGGCGGATCATCGCGAGGTCTGAGGAGGCCGGCCCCAGGGTTGCGAGAATCTTGATACGGCGGAGACGCCTCATGGCTTGTTTCCAGACGGGGGCGAGGGCGCGGGCGGGAGCGCGGCGGGGGGCGTACCACCGGACGGACCATTGGGCAAACCCGGAACGCCGCCACCAGGTCCAACCGGCCCGGGCAAGCCAGGTACACGTTGTTGTGCCGGCTGCTCGTTGGCGTCGGTCAGCTGCACCGTCCAGGCGCGCTGCTCGCCGGTGTCGACCTCGAAATAGCCGGTGCGGTCATAGCCGCGCGCGAGGCAATCCTCGGTGCCGCGGATGGTGAACTCCTTGTCCCGCGAGCACATGTAGGCCTGACCCGACCATTCGCCGCCGCGGTCGTAGTCGATGGCATAGATGTAGTAGTAACGCGCGACGAGTGTGCCCCGCAGCAGCGTCTCACAGGAACGCGAGGAGATGTTCCACCAGCCTTCCGTGGTCCAGCCCTCGGCGTCCTTGTAGCCGAGCGCAATGCCGACCCGGCTTGAGGTGTTGTTGCAGAGACGGAAATCGGCGGAGGCGGGACTGGCGCTAAGGCACAGCAAGGCGACCGCCAGCACCGGGACCGACCGGGCAAGCAGGCGAAGCGGGGAGCGGAGAGATTCGGCAATCATTGTCGCGGAAGCTATACCAGATCATTGACGATTTGGCGTTGGGCCGGGACGGCGCTCGGTAGCCGGGCTTTTGCCCCTTTGCGCCGCGATATGGCAAAATCTGTGACAGCACCCACCTGATCCCGTAAGGGTGACCACCATCGGGACGAGCCTTGAGGAATTCAGCCATGCCAATCGACGACAAAACCAGAACGGAGCTCGAGGCCGCCGCTTTCCGGCGCCTGGTCGATCATTTGCAGGCGCGGACCGACGTCCAGAACATCGATCTGATGAACCTGGCGGGTTTCTGCCGCAACTGCCTGTCCAACTGGCTCAAGGACGCCGCCGACGCCCAGGGCGTCGCCCTGAGCAAGGACGAGAGCCGCGAGGCAGTCTACGGCATGCCCTACGAGACCTGGAAATCGAAATATCAGGGCGCGGCCACGCCTGAGCAGCTTGAGGCGATGAAGAAGGTCCATCCCCACGGCCATTGAGGGGGCGCTGGCGGCCTGCTGAGTCGCACCACACAACAGCTTTCTTGCGCCCGCCGCAGGAATGTGTGGGCGCGCTGTGGACGAGCGCGATGCCGCCTTGAACGCTGGCGGCGCCAACCCTAAGGGTTCTGCCAGCACGCGCGGTGAGGGATGCCGGCGTCACCTCGTTTTGCCAGTTCCATTGGGAGTACAAGATGGCCACCTCCGCCGCCGTCCGCGACGACGAGCCCGCGACGAAATTTGCCAAGGACCAGCTCAAATCCATCATCGAGCGTATCGAGCGGCTGGAGGAAGAAAAGAAGGCGATCTCCGACGACATCCGCGACGTCTATGCCGAGAGCAAGGGCAACGGCTACGACGTCAAGGCGCTGCGCACCATCGTGCGCCTGCGCAAGCAGGACCCGAACGAACGCGCCGAGGCCGAGACGATCCTCGAGACCTACATGCAGGCGCTGGGCATGATCTGAGGCGTTCGCGTCTCAACAACGCTGCCGTAGCCCGGATGGAGCGAAAGCGAAATCCGGGCTCTTGCTGCGCGGGCGGCATCCCCGGATTACGCTTTCGCTCCATCCGGGCCACCAGACCGACTTCCTGGAAATCGTCGTTTCTATCAGCGTAGCGACGCGGTCCGCACGACGAACGACGTCGTCTGGAGCTTTGCGGTCGCGCTGCCCGAGAAACTGTCGCAGGACAGGCCCGGCATGGGGTCGTCGGCAAATCCCATCGCGATCACGGCATGAGGCTTGACGAAGAAGCCGCGCAGCGCTGCGGTATCGAGCTCGCCCATCAGCGTCACCGACATCGCGTGGCTGGCACTCGGCGAGAGCATGACGATCTTGAGCCAGATGCTCTCGCCCTTCGCCGCGGAGAGGCGGGTGGCGGTCGCGACCCTGCCGTCGATGCTCTTGCCGACGACCGTGTTGATCTCGGTTGCCTGAGCGACGCTGCGGGACGCCGCGGGGCGGGCGGTGCGCGGGATCGGCGCGGATGCCGCGACGACGTTGGCGCGATCGACCGGGGAGGCGGCCGGCGCGTAAGCCAGCGCCTGCAGAGTTGCGTTGGTGACGCTCGCGGTCGGGTGCGGATCGGTGGCGGCCGCAAGCGCCTGGCGCGCCTTCAGGGCCGCCACCTGCGCCGGTGTAGCCTGCTGCGGCGCAGCCGGGACATCATCCCAGAAGCCGCGGGCATTGATGATGTCGGCAGGGGTCTCCAGCTTGCCGGTTGCAGGCTTGTCAGCCACGGGCGCGGGCTTCGGCTTGGGCGGCGCAACGATCTGCGCATCGGCCGAAGCGAGCTGGAGTGCGGCGGCGATCTGCGGCTTGGCGCGAGGCGTCGGCACCGGCTCGGCAGGCTTGGCGGCGGCTGCGACGACGGTCGGTGCCGCCGGCTTCGCGGCTGGGGCGGGCGCGCCCTCGTCATCCTCGTCGCTGCTCGCGGCGGGAGCCGGCTTGCTCTTGAACAGGGCGGCGAAGAAATTCGGCTTGCTGCCGGCATCGTCGCCGCTGCCGCGCCGCTCGATCTCGGCCTTCGCCAGCTCATAATTCTTCAGCGGCACGCCATCGGTCGGCAGATGCACCGTCTTTCCGTCCGGGAAGACGCGGGCGAGCTGGTCATGGGTCATCCGCGGCCAGTGCCGGACGCTGCCGGTGTCCAGATGCACGAAAGGCGAGCCGGAGGTCGGATAGAACCCGACGCCGCCACGCTGGAGGCGCAGGCCGGCGAAACGGATCTGCTCCAGCGGCACGCCCGGGATATAGAAGTCCATCGCATGTCCCAGCATATGCTGGCTGGAGCGCGCCACGCCCGAGGAGCGGCGGCGGAGCATGGCGTTGGTGGCGGGGGAGCGATAGGAGGAAATGATCTGGATCGGCTGCTTGCCGTCGACGTCGCGATAGACTTCCCAGAGGATGTCGAACAGGCGACGGTCCATGACCGTCTGCTCCTGGGTGCGCCAGTCGCGCAGGAAGTGGTTGAGCTGCTTCAGCGCTGCTTCGTCGTAGCGCCCGTCGCGTTTGAAGGTGACGGTGAGGTCTTCGCCGGAATGCGTGTGGTGGAACGAGAGCGTCTTGGTCTCGTTCAGGGCGGCGGCGTCATGAACCGAGCCGGCGGCCGCAAGCAGCAATGCAGCAGCGAGGCCGATCCGGGATCCGGCCTTCACGCCCGCATGGGACAACGACAGCACAGCAAATCGGCGTGCGAGACCAGTTAGCACGTATGAGCCCACCCAGTCGACGAGCGTTCAAATGGACTCTCCCGCCAACCCCGTTAGCAGCGCGAAAGAGGGTGAACGCTTTCTTAAAGCAAGAAGGTTAACTCGAGGTTGACCTTCCCGCCCCCAAACCAATTCAGAATACAATCCTAAACGGTTGACTGTGGCAAAAAAACGCCCGCTGCCGCGGGACGCGGTGGAGAATGGTTAACGTTAAGCGACTCCATCCATGCGGATGGAGTCGCTGATTTCATTGTCGAATTTCGCGAGGTGGGTGCGCTGGGTCGCCCTCAGCGGGTGAACACCCGCTGCTGCTGCGGCCGGCGGCCGACCGGGGCCGGCGGCGCGGCCGGGGTTGGTGCCCCGAACAGGCGCTCGAAGAAGTTCGGCCCGGACGAGCCGAAGCCGCTGCCATTGAAGCCGCCGCCATTGTTGGCCACCGCAACCCCCGCCGGCAGCGTCGTCGCCGGCCGTGAGTAGCTCGGCTGCGAGTGCGCGACGACGTTCTCGATGTCCTTGCCGCGGCTGTTCTTCAGAATGTTGATCATGGCGGCGTCGCGGCCATAGATGTCCTTGCGGAATTGCAGCTTGCCCGCGTCATCGACGAATGCGGTCTGATAGGTGATGTTCACCGGAATCGGCGTCGGGAATTTCAGGTCGATCTCGCTCTTGCCGTACATGCTGCGGATGCGCTCCGGCGTGTACTTCTCGTTCGGCATGACGATGTTGAGCAGGACGGAGGCGTACTGATCCGGATTCTGCACGCGCATGCAGCCATGGCTGAAGGCGCGCTCCTCCTTGGCGAACAAATGCTTGTCCGGCGTGTCGTGTTGATAGACCAGGAACTTGTTCGGGAAGTTGAAGCGTATGCGGCCGAGCGCGTTGGCCTCGCCGGGTGGCTGCGAGATGTGCACCGAGCCGTCGCGGTTTTGCTCGAGCCTCAGACCCATGCGCTGAAGCACGGTCGGGTCCTGCTGCAATGCCGGCAGGTACTCGTTATAGACGATCGACGGCGGCACGTTCCAGGTCGGGTTGACCGTGATGTACTTCATCGTCTCGGTGAGGAGCGGGGTCGCATGCTTGCCCGGCTTGCCGGTGACGACGCGAGTGGTCCACACCTGCTGGCCGCGCTGCATCACCTTCAACGTGAAGTCGGGAATGTTGAGGATGACATAAGCGTCGCCCAGCGCGGGCGCGCCGAGGTCGCGCGGCAGCCAGCGCCAGCGCTCCATGTTCACCAGCACCACATCGATCTGCTTGTCGCGCTTGGGGGTGTTGAGCGCCTTGACCGTCTTGTCGTCGAGGATGCCGGTCGCCTTCATCTCGGCGCCGCTCTGGAATTTGCGCACGGCTTCGGCAACCGCCGCGTCATAGCGGGTGTCGCCGGCGTTCTCGGCCAGGCCGAGCTTGGCGCGCAGCTGCGGCACGCGCGGATCTTCCACGACGATCTCATGCCGCTTCTTGCTGGCCGGGGTGTATTTCAGCGCCGGGCCCTCGGCGATCTCGATCACTGGGCCGTTGCCCTGGCCGCGCAGCTCGGCCAGCTTCGCCTTCAGCTCCTTGTAGAGCTTGTGCGGCGGGTTGTAGCTCTCGAGCGCTGCGGAGGCGTCCGCCGCCGTCGTGACCTTGGCGAGCACCTCGTTGGGATCGACCGGATGTTCGGGATAGAGAATGTCGCCACTCGCCTGCGACCAATGCATGCGGCCGCTCTGGGCATGGCGTGCATAGTCGAACATGCTGGAGGTGAGCTTGAGCTCGGCATCAGCCAGCGTATCCGGTGTCGTGGCGGCGGCGAAATCCGGAACCGGATAGTCGGAGGGATTGAGGCCGTCGGAGGCCGCGTCTTTGAGCCGCGCAACCACGCCCTTGGCCGCAGCGGTGAGAGTACCGCCCTGGGTCCAGACCGGCGCGAAATCGCGTGCGCTGTAGAACTTCTCGACTGCAGCGCGCTCGTTCTTGCGGTCGAAGTGCCGCGAGGTTTTGGCGCCGATGATATCCTTGAGCCTGTCGGCAACCGGCTGGTCGGCAGCGGGAACGCTGCTCGCGGCCTTCACCGGCTCGGCGGCCGGAGCGGCCGCAGCAGCAGGAGGCGCGGGCGCTGTCGTTGCGGTGTCGGCCTTGGCCGGCTCGGTCTTTGCCGGTTCCGTCTTGGCTGTATCGTTCTTAGGCGCTTCGGTGGCAGGCGTAGTGGCAACGTCCGAAGCCTTGGGTTCGGGCGAGGGCGCCGCCTCAGTTTTCGCGGGCTCCTTGGTCGCGTCCTGAAGCGTCGCGGTGGTGTCGAGCTTGATGTCGGCTGCAGTCGGAGGCGGGACGTTGGCCGGCTCGGGGCGCGGGATCGCAGCTTCGATCGCGAGCTCGGCGGCGCTGCTGCGCGCCTGATCCTGCGCCAGAGCCGCGCTGGCCGACACCGCGAGGAAGGTCGCCGCGACTGTCATCAAGACACGGTCAAAGCCCACACGGTGGTTCAAACAGTCACGCATTGTGTCGCACCCCTCGGGTAAGCTGTCCGTCGGGGAACAGCTTCGTTATCGCCTAATGAGTTTCGGCTAAACCGCGCCGGCCTCTCGAAAGTTGCACGCCTGCACGCAACGATTCCTACGCAGACGATATACAGGCCCCGATTTTGCAGCCAGCGCTACCCGGGACAACTCACGACAAACTGACTTCAAGGGAGCCTCTTGGCAACGGATTGTGCGCTTCTGCCACGCGCTTTTCCCTCTGTCTGTCACTTCCGGGTCACGGTTCAAATCGCAGTCGAATTCTGTCGTGCTGCGAACGGGTTACAAAGGTCCCGCACCTCCGCGCGAGCCTCCGTTTGTATCAGGCTCAATGCGTCTCTTCGCCGCTTTTGCCGCCATGCCCGGGAACGCCCGCTTCATCGAGTTTGCGGTAGAGCGTGGACCGGCCGATCTTGAGACGGCGGGCGACTTCGGACATCTGCCCGCGGTAATGCGAGATGGCGAAACGGATGATCTCGTTCTCCATGTCCTCCAGCGGGCGGACGTCGCCGGTCGCGGTCAGCATGGGGAGAGTTCCTGCCGCGGGGAGGGGAACGATGGGTATTTCGCTACCTGATACGAGGGAAGGCGCAGCAATCGGCTCAATCATCAGCGGTGCCGTCGGAATGTCCGCTGTGGCGTGCGGCTGCGAGGCAAGCAGGGGAAAATCGTCGAGGTCGAGCTGGTCGCCGTCACTCATCACCACGGCACGGTAGACCGCGTTCTCGAGCTGGCGGATGTTGCCCGGCCAGTCGAGCTGGGTGAGATGCGCCACCGCCTCGCCACTGATGCCGGTGATGGGGCGGTTCTCCTCGGCGGCAAAGCGCGCCAGGAAATGCCTGAGCAGATGCGGGATGTCCTCACGCCGCGCGCGCAGCGAGGGGATCGTCAGCGGCAACACGTGCAATCGGTAGAACAGGTCTTCGCGGAAATGTCCCTGTTTCACCCGCTCCAGCAGCTTGCGATTGGTTGCCGAGATGATGCGGACATCGACTTTGACCGGCTTGCGGCCGCCGACTGCCTCAACGGCACCTTCCTGAAGCGCGCGCAGCAGCTTCACCTGCGCGGTCAGCGGCAGTTCGCTGACTTCGTCCAGGAACAGCGTGCCGCCATGAGCCTCGACGAACTTGCCCATGTGCCGCTCGGTGGCGCCGGTGAACGCGCCCTTCTCGTGGCCGAACAGGATGGACTCGACGAGATTGTCGGGAATTGCGCCGCAATTGACCGCGACGAACGGCTTGGCCTTGCGCTCGCCGCTGCCATGGATGGCGCGCGCGAACATCTCCTTGCCGACACCGGACTCGCCCTCGATCAGCACGGGGATGGCGGAGTTCGCCGCCTTCTGTGCAGTTCGCATCACCTGGGTCATTGCCTCAGCGCGCGTAATGATGTCCGAGAAGGTCAGCCGGCCTTCGCGGCTGTGACGGATGCGCTGCAATTCGCCCTTGAGCGCGGAGGTGTTGAGCGCGTTGCGCAACGACACCTGGAGGCGCTCCACGCCGACCGGCTTGACGACGAAATCGGCCGCGCCCGCGCGCATCGCCGAGATCACGTTGTCGATTCCGCCATGGGCGGTCTGCACGATCACGGGGATACTCAGACCCGCTTCACGGATCTTCGCCAATACGCCCATGCCGTCGAGGCCGGGCATCACGAGATCGAGGATGACGGCGTCGATGGCGGGCGCGTCGGGGGCGGTGAGGGTGGCGACCGCGGCATCGCCGGAGTCCACGACGACCGTCTCATAGCCGCATTTCTGCACCATGTTCTCGATCAGCCGGCGGGCTACAGCGTCGTCGTCGGCGATCAAAATACTGGCAGCCATGGTGTTCCCCGCACGCTACTACTATCTGTCTCGAATCGGGGCACTCTGGCCGAAGCCGATTAACGCACTCTTAAACCTTGATGCCCCCGCCCGACGTCGTGCTCGTTGAACACAGGTTTCCCACACAATGACTTCGCGCTCCAAGACTGCTCTTGAAAAGACTGCACTCCGCAAGCCTGCCACGAAGAAATCCGTCGGCAAGAAGTCTGTCACCAAGGCATCGCCCTCCAAGCCTTTGCTTTCCAAGTCTTCGCTCTCCAAGTCTTCGCTCTCCAAGTCTTCGCTCTCCAAGTCTTCGCGCTCCAAGTCTTCGCCGGCAAAACCTGCGAGCAAGACCGGAAAGCTTCCGGAGTGGAACCTGGCCGATCTCTATTCCGGGATCGATGCGCCGGAAGTGGCGCGCGATCTCGAAAAGCTGGATGCCGACTGCGTCGCCTTTGAGACCGACTACAAGGGCAAGCTCGCCTCAGGCACAGCAAACGAAGATGGCGGAAAATGGCTCGCCGAGGCCGTGCGACGCTATGAGGCGATTGAGGATCTCGCCGGCCGTCTCGGCTCCTATGCCGGCCTCGTCCATGCCGGCGACAGCGTGGACCCCGCAATATCAAAGTTTTACGGCGACGTGTCTGAGCGCCTGACGGCCGCGTCGACGCATCTTCTGTTCTTCGCGCTCGAGCTCAACCGCGTCGATGACGATATTTTGAACCGCGCGATGCAGGCCGCCGAACTCGCATACTACCGTCCGTGGATCGAGGATCTGCGCAAGGAGAAGCCGTATCAGCTCGACGACAAGCTCGAGCAGCTCTTCCTGGAGAAGGCGCAGACCGGCTATTCCGCCTTCAACCGGCTGTTCGACCAGACCATCTCGAGCCTCCGCTTCAAGGTCGGCACCAAGGAGCTCGCGATCGAGCCGACGCTCAATCTGCTGCAGGACCGCGACGGCGCCAAGCGCAAGAGCGCGGCCGAGGCGCTGGCCAAGACCTTCAAGGCCAACGAGCGCACCTTCGCGCTGATCACCAACACCCTGGCCAAGGACAAGGACATCTCCGACCGCTGGCGCGGCTTCAAGGACGTTGCGGATTCCCGCCATCTGAACAACCGCGTCGAGCGCGAGGTTGTCGATGCGCTGGTCGCATCGGTGCGCGCGGCCTATCCGAAGCTGTCGCATCGCTATTACGCGCTGAAGGCGAAGTGGTTCGGCAAGAAGCGGCTGGCCTATTGGGACCGCAATGCGCCGCTGCCATTTGCGGCGACCGACGTCATCGGCTGGCCGGATGCGCGGAATATGGTGCTGACGGCCTATCGCGGCTTCTCGCCCCAAATGGCCGACATCGCCGAGCGCTTCTTCACCGATCGCTGGATCGATGCGCCGGTGCGTCCGGGCAAGGTGCCCGGCGCGTTCTCGCATCCGACCACGCCATCGGCGCACCCTTACGTCCTCATGAACTATCAGGGCAAGCCGCGCGACGTGATGACGCTCGCCCACGAGCTCGGTCACGGCGTCCATCAGGTGCTCGCCGCCAAGAACGGGGCTCTGATGGCACCCACGCCGTTGACGCTTGCCGAGACCGCGAGCGTGTTCGGAGAGATGCTCACGTTCAAGCGTCTCCTCGCACAGACCAAGAGCGCCAGGCAGCGTCAGGCGCTGCTCGCCGGCAAGGTCGAGGACATGATCAACACCGTGGTGCGGCAGATCGCGTTCTATTCGTTCGAGCGCGCGGTCCATACCGAACGCAAGAATGGCGAGCTCACCGCGACGCGCCTGGGCGAGATCTGGCTGTCCGTGCAGGGCGAGAGCCTGGGGCCGGCGATCGAGATCAAGGCGGGCTACGAGAACTACTGGATGTACATCCCGCACTTCATCCATTCGCCGTTCTATGTCTACGCCTATGCGTTCGGCGATTGCCTGGTGAACTCGCTTTACGCCGTCTACGAGAACGCGGCCGAGGGCTTTGCCGAGCGCTACCTCGACATGCTCGCAGCGGGCGGCACCAAGCACTATTCCGAGCTGCTGCGCCCGTTCGGATTGGACGCCAAGGATCCGAAATTCTGGGACGGCGGGCTCAGTGTCATCTCGGGAATGATCGATGATCTGGAGGCGATTGGCTGAGGCGACTGCGCTCTGGCGCGCTGGATCCGCGACAATTGGAATTCTAAATGACCCGATTTGCGGGAAAACCCCGCCTCGGTGCCGTTGCCCTGTGCAGATCTTTAAGGTATCCACCCCAGGAATTCGACTTTCGACTGGGGACAATCCATGGCTGACCATAGCGAAGTGGCCTACACCACCGCCGACGGCAACGACTACGTTGCCCACGAGCAGACCTACGAGGGCTTCATCAAGCTGGTGAAGTACGGCACGGTCTCGGTCGCGCTCATCGTGATCCTGATGGCGATCTTCCTCACCTGATCGGTCGACCGCCGCACCGCCAGCGTCGACGGTGCCCATAAAATTTGCATTCAAGCCGGTCCCAAAACCGGTATCCAACGTTGCGGGAGTAACGCTAAGTTCGCGTGCGCGCTTTTTCCCGCGTCGCCGGAGGCCTCATGAAGATTGCCGTTGCCAAGGAAATCGATCCGTCGGAGCCGCGCGTCGCCGCTTCGCCTGATACGGTGAAGAAGTTCAAAGCGCTGGGCGCGGAGGTTGCCGTCGAGCCGGGTGCCGGTGTCAAGTCGGGCCTGCCGGATTCCGAATTCACCGCGGCCGGCGCCACCGTCAGCGCCGACGCGTTGAAGGACGCCGACATCATCATCAAGGTGAAGCGTCCCGAAGCGTCCGAGCTTTCGCAGTACAAGCGCGGCGCGCTCGTCATCGCCATCATGGATCCCTATGGCAACGAGGCCGCGCTGAAGGCGATGGCGGATGCCGGCGTCTCCGCTTTCGCAATGGAATTGATGCCGCGCATCACGCGTGCGCAGGTGATGGACGTGCTGTCCTCGCAGGCCAACCTCGCCGGTTATCGCGCCGTGATCGAGGGTGCCGAGGCCTTCGGCCGCGCCTTCCCCATGATGATGACGGCGGCCGGCACCGTGCCCGCCGCGAAGGTGTTCGTGATGGGCGTCGGCGTCGCCGGACTGCAGGCGATCGCGACCGCACGCCGTCTCGGCGCCGTCGTCACCGCGACCGACGTGCGGCCCGCGACGAAGGAGCAAGTGGAATCGCTCGGCGCGAAATTCCTCGCCGTCGAGGACGAGGAATTCAAGAACGCGCAGACGGCCGGCGGCTATGCCAAGGAGATGTCCAAGGAATACCAGGCCAAGCAGGCCGCGCTCACCGCCGAGCACATCAAGAAGCAGGACATCGTCATCACCACCGCGCTGATCCCGGGCCGGCCCGCCCCGAAGCTGGTTACCGCCGAGATGGTCAAATCGATGAAGCCGGGCTCGGTGCTGGTCGATCTCGCCGTCGAGCGCGGCGGCAATGTCGAGGGCGCGAAGGCGGGCGAGGTCGTCGATCTCGATGGCATCAAGATCGTCGGCTATACCAACGTTGCCGGCCGCGTCGCGGCCTCGGCCTCCAGCCTCTACGCACGCAATCTGTTCTCCTTCATCGAGACCATGGTCGACAAGAAGGAGAAAGCGCTCGCCGTCAACTGGGACGACGAGCTCGTCAAGGCCACCGCGCTCACGAAAGACGGCGCCGTCATCCACCCGAACTTCCAGCCGAAGGTTTAAGGAGACCCGCCATGGAGCACGCAGCACAGGTCGTCGACCCCTTCATCTTCCGGCTGTCGATCTTCGTCCTCGCCGTCTTCGTCGGCTATTTCGTGGTGTGGTCGGTGACGCCGGCGCTGCACACGCCGCTGATGAGCGTGACCAACGCGATCTCCTCGGTGATCGTCGTCGGCGCGCTGCTCGCGGTCGGCGTCGGCATGGTTTCGAGCGGCTCGGGCTGGGCGCGCGGCTTCGGCTTCGTCGCGCTCATCTTCGCCTGCGTGAACATCTTCGGCGGCTTTCTCGTCACCCAGCGGATGCTGGCGATGTACAAGAAGAAGTCGAAGTAAGCGGCCACCTCGGGCTGAAGGGATCAATGGGGACCTGAGATGAGCGCCAATCTCTCTGCATTTCTGTATCTCGTGGCGGGGGTGCTATTCATCCTGTCGCTGCGCGGGCTGTCGAGCCCGGCAACCTCGCGCCAGGGCAATCTGTTCGGCATGGTCGGCATGGCGATCGCGGTCGCCACAACGCTGGCGAGCCATCCGCCGGCCGACGGCATGGCCTGGGTGCTGGTCATCCTCGCGGTTGCGATCGGCGGCGGTATCGGCGCGGTGATCGCCCGCCGCGTGCCGATGACCTCGATGCCGGAACTGGTCGCTGCCTTCCATTCGCTCGTCGGCATGGCTGCGGTGCTGGTGGCCGCCGGCGCGTTCTACGCGCCCGAAGCGTTCGACATCGGCAAGCCCGGCGCGATTCATGCATCAAGTCTGGTCGAAATGTCGCTCGGCGTCGCCATCGGTGCGCTGACCTTCACAGGTTCGGTGATCGCCTTCCTGAAGCTTTCCGCGCGCATGAGCGGCGCGCCGATCATTCTGCCCGCCCGCCACATCATCAACATCGCATTGGCCCTGGCGCTGGTGTTCTTCATCGTCCGTCTCGTCCTCACGGGCGGCGCTTTCGACTTCTGGATGATCACCATCATCGCGCTGGCGCTCGGCGTCCTCATGATCATCCCGATCGGCGGCGCCGACATGCCGGTCGTGATCTCGATGCTGAACTCCTATTCGGGGTGGGCCGCGGCCGGCATCGGCTTCACGCTCGGCAATTCCGCGCTGATCATCACCGGCGCGCTGGTCGGCTCTTCGGGCGCCATCCTGTCCTACATCATGTGCCACGCGATGAACCGCTCCTTCATCTCGGTCATCCTCGGCGGCTTCGGCGGCGAGACCGCCGCCGCCGCCGGCGGTTCGGGCGAGCAGAAGCCCGCCAAGCTCGGCTCCGCCGACGATGCGGCGTTCATCATGAAGAACGCCTCCAAGGTCATCATCGTGCCCGGCTACGGCATGGCGGTGGCGCAGGCCCAGCACGCGCTGCGCGAGATGGCCGACGTCCTGAAAAAGGAAGGGGTCGAGGTGAAATACGCCATTCACCCGGTCGCCGGCCGCATGCCCGGGCACATGAACGTGCTGCTGGCCGAAGCCAACGTTCCCTATGACGAAGTGTTCGAACTCGAGGACATCAACTCCGAATTCGCGCAGGCCGACATCGCCTTCGTGATCGGTGCCAACGACGTCACCAACCCGGCCGCTGAGGAAGACAAGTCCTCGCCGATCTACGGCATGCCCGTGCTCCAGGTCTGGAAAGCCGGCACCGTGATGTTCATCAAGCGCTCGCTCGCTTCGGGCTATGCCGGCATCGACAATCCGTTGTTCTATCGCGACAACACCATGATGCTGCTTGGTGACGCCAAGAAGGTCACCGAGAACATCGTCAAGGCGATGTAACGCGAGGCGAGGATCGTGGCCATCAACAAGGAATGGCACCGGTCTCATCCCATGCCGCCCAAAGCGACGCGCGAGCAGCGCGTCGCCTGGCACGCCGCGCACAGGGCGGCGTGCGGCTGCCGCGATATTCCGGCGAGCCTTCGGCCCGATGTCATCAAATTGCTGCGGAGCCATCGCAAGCCGTGAGCCGAAAGGCTGCCGCCTGTCATGACCTTCATCAAGTGGACCGCCATCCTGCTCGCGACCGTCTATCTCGCTGGTCTCGTTGTGCTGTACGTCCGACAGCGCGAGATGCTGTTTCCGATCCCGCCTGTCGGCCGGACTGCCCCCGATGCCGCGGGCCTTCCGGAAGCGGAAGAGCATGTCCTGATCACGTCTGACGGCGAGAAGGTCATCATCTGGCACGTCCCGGCCAAGCCAGGCCGTCCCCTGATCCTTTACTTCCCCGGCAATGGCGATTTCCTCGCCGGCCGGATCAGCCGTTTCAAGGCGATGACCGCCGACGGCACCGGCCTCGTCGCACTGTCCTATCGCGGCTATGCCGGCTCGAGCGGCGCGCCGAGCGAACAGGGCCTGCTGCGCGATGCTGAGGCCGCCTATGCCTTCACCATCGCGCGCTACGAAGCGGAACGAATCGCCGTCTGGGGCTTTTCGCTCGGGACGGGCGTGGCGGTTGCGCTCGCCTCGGAACGTCGCGTCGGAAAGCTCATCCTGGAGGCCCCCTATACATCGACCGCCGACATCGCAGCTGCATCGTTCTGGTACGTTCCGGTGCCGCTCTTGATGCGCGATCCGTTTCGCTCCGACGAGCGCATCGCGCGCGTCACGGTGCCGCTCCTCGTGATGCATGGCACGAATGATTTTGCCATTTCGATCGTGTTCGGAGAGCGTCTGTTCGCACTCGCCAATGAGCCCAAGCGGTTCGTTTCCATGGCTGGCGGCGGACATGACGATCTCGATCAATTTGGTGCGGTCGAAACCGCGAGAGATTTTATCGGCAGTTGATAATCTCTTTGTACGTTACATTTGGGCGCTCGCCGCCTTCTGCCGCGCTGATTCCGCGTTCCTGCTGTTGACGCTGCTGCCGGTCGCGCCGATCCTGCACTGGCATTGAATCTCGCGCCTGATTTGCTACTGCTCGTCCAGGCAATTGGAAGCGGTGGATGAGCGCGCATAATCGGATGCCCCGGTCGGCTTGGATGTTTCCCGCACTTGCCGTGCTGTTGTTCGCTGCCGTCACCGCGACGGACTACGTGTTCACGCTGTCGCTAGGCGGGCTCGTCTTTGCCATCGTGCTTCTGGTCATCCTGTTCGGCACGGTGTTCGCCGCGGTTCACCATGCCGAAGTGATCGCAGAGCGGGTCGGCGAACCCTATGGCACGCTCGTGCTGACGCTCGCGGTGACCATCATCGAGGTCGCGCTGATCACCACGATCATGCTGGGCGACAAGCCTGCCCCGGCGCTCGCCCGCGACACCGTTTTCGCCGTGGTCATGATCGTCTGCAACGGCCTCGTGGGGCTTTGCATCTTCATCGGCGGCCTGCGCTATCGCGAGCAGGGTTTCCAGCTCTCAGGGGCCAACGTCTATCTCAGCGTGCTGTTTGCGCTTGCGACCATCACGCTGATCCTGCCGAACTACACCACCACCGCGCCGGGTCCGGTCTATTCGGCGGTTCAGCTCGGCTTCGTCGACGTGGTCACGCTCGCGCTGTACGGAGTGTTTCTCTACACTCAGACCGTCCTGCACAAGGATTACTTCGTTCATGAACGGGCGGAGGGCGAGGCTGGGGAGGTGCACCGGTCGGCCGGGGCGCTCGCCCTTACCGTGGTGCTGCTCCTGGTCTCGCTGCTGGCGGTCGTGCTTCTGGCAAAGAAGTTCTCGCTGGTGGTCGACGCCGTCGCGGCCCGGATCGGCGCGCCGCCCGCTTTTGCCGGGCTTCTGGTCGCGCTCCTGATCCTGATGCCGGAAGGCGTCGCGGCCGTGTCGGCGGCTCGCAAGAACGACCTCCAGAAGAGCATCAACCTGGCGCTGGGCTCCTCGCTCGCCACCATCGGGCTGACCATCCCGGCGGTCGGGCTCGCCACCTACGCGCTCGAGAAGGAGCTCGAGCTTGGCCTCAACGCCCAGGGCAGCGTGCTCATGCTCCTGACCTTCTTCCTGAGCATGCTGACCTTCGGCACGGGCAGGACCAATGTCCTGTTCGGGCTGGTCCATATGGTGGTATTTGCCGTCTACGTATTCATGGTGTTCGTGCCCTGAAGCGCGAAAGGAGAGATCCAATGCTTGCAGCCAAGTCCGAAGTTCAGGTCGACAACGAGCAGGTGCGGGTGACGGAATGGCGCCTTCCGCCCGGCAGCGCGACCGGACATCACACCCACGGCATGGACTATGTGATCGTTCCCGTCGTCGCCGGCGAGATGACGATCGTGTCGCCCAATGGCGAACGGGGCAAGGCGCAGCTCTCCGCCGGAAAATCCTACTTCCGCAAGGCTGGCGTCCAGCATGACGTACTTAACGAAACCTCAACTGAGATCGTGTTCCTTGAAATTGAGCTAAAGCCGTAAGCTGGCGTTACCCGCCTGCCATTGATCCGTCGCAGTTGATCCCTCACAATGCCCCAAAGTTCCCGCATCAGGCCCGCGGGGAGTGGTCGGAATGCTGAAATACCTCGCCAAGATTTCGATGGATATTTTCCCCTCGGTGCTCGCGACGATCATCGGGGCGTACATCGTTAATCATTACATCAACGCCAAGCCGGCGGCTGATGCGCCCGCGGCGATGGTTGCACCCGCCGACGCCGGCCACAACGGCAAGCCTGCTGATACCGCCAACCTCCCCGCTCCCGGCGCCAAGGCCAAGGGCATCTCCGAGAAGAGCGTCACGGACAAGGCGGCCGCCGATCATCAGCCGGCCGCCGAGCCCAAGGGGGCCGAGAAGGCTGCGGAGAAGGCACCGGACGTGGCGCCGACGGAGACCGGGCCGCGCGCCAAGCCGTCCGCCCGTGAAAAGGTGATTGCCAAATCTGCCCCGGCGGTTCCCGCTGCTCCGATGGTCGAGGCCAATTCGGCACCGGCGGCTGCCGCTCCGGCCGCAACCCCTGATGCCAACGATCTCGTGCGTGCTGCGATCGAGCGCCTGCGCAAGTCGCCTGAGGGCAGGTCCGAGGCCAAGTCCCCTGAGACCAGAACGTCTGAAACCAAGCCAGCCGAGAGACCGGCGGAGCCTGCGGTGCGGGAAGCCGTCCGCACGCCGGAGGCCCCGCGGGTCGTTAGCATGGAGCCGGCCACAGTCCGTCCGCTGCCGCCGCCGATCACAGTCTCGACACCCTCACCTGAGATCTACGGCAATGGTGGCTCCAATCCACCCTACACGGCCTCGATCAGCAATGAGGATCCGAACCGGGTGACGCCGCCGGCTGATATTCCCGTGCCGGTCATCGCACCGCCGCTCGACTTGCGTGCCGATGCGGGGGCCTCCATGCCGCGACCGAAGAAGACCAATGTCGCCGACGAGATGCTGTCGGGCATGAAGTCGATGTTCAACGCGGTTCTGCCGAAGAGCGCCACCCCCGACTGAGACTGCGCTCGCTGCGCCATCCGTCAGCCGCCAACGCGGGCAAGGCCGCTGCGGGCGGCATCATCGCGCGGGCGGAGCGCGACCGCCTTGGCGTAGGACGCCGCCGCCTTGGCCTTGTCGCCCAGCCGCTCATAGACCTGTCCGCGCGTGGTCCAGACCTGGGCGTTGTGCGGATCGGCCTCGGAGGCTTCGTCCAGATCGGCTGCGGCCTCCTTGACCTTGCCGAGCGCGAGATAACTGATGGCGCGGCCGAGCAGCGGCTCGGCCTTCTGCGGGTTGAGCCCGCTTGCAGCGCTGAAATCGGCGATGGCGAAGTCGTGCTGGTTCTTGCCCTGATAGATCAGGGCGCGGCCGTAGAATGCCTGCGCGTTGTAGGGGTCGAGCCCGACCGCCCGATTGAACTCATCGAGCGCTGCCGCGGTCTCGCCTGACTTCGCCAGGGATTGGGCCTTTGCGGTGTGAGCCTGAGCTTCGGCGACGTTGCCCGCGCTCACCGCGCTCTCGGCGGGCGCGGCCGTCTTGGGCGCCTCCTGCGGCTTGTCCTTCTCCGGGAGCAGCGATCCCAGATCGAAGGAGCAGCCGCACAATGTGCTCCCGATCAAGGCCAATACGAGCGTCTGCCGCCAGATCCGGCGTCGTCGCTCCAAGCCGCGCTGAGGGAAAGGGGAAACCATCTACGGTTCGCTCGCGCTGGTGCCGCATCTGTAGTGCCCCGTCCCAGAAAGGCACCGCTCACAAACAATAACGCGGGCCAAGGGCCCGCGTCATCGAAACTGAGGTCTTACAGCTTCGGCAAATCAGCGCGGTCCGCGCGGACCTGCACCCGGGCCGCTACGACCGCCGCGATCACCGCCCGGGCCAGCGCCGAACACCGGCTTCGGCTTCATCGGCAGCAGGCCTTCGCGCTGCAGCTTCTTGCGGGCCAGCTTGCGCGCGCGGCGCACGGCTTCGGCCTTTTCGCGGGCCTTCTTCTCGGAGGGCTTCTCGTAATGGCCGCGGAGCTTCATCTCGCGGAAAATGCCCTCGCGCTGCATCTTCTTCTTCAGCGCCTTGAGGGCTTGATCGACATTGTTATCGCGAACGAGAACCTGCACGCGGCATCCTCTTTAGGTGGATTGGATTTGAATTCTGGTAAGTCAAAGGGGATGGCGAAACGCGCAAGCCCTTAACCTTGAGCGCGCGGATGTATCAGACAAAACCGCAGATGTCCACCGGGCAAGCGGGTTTTCGGGCCAAGTTCGGCCATTAAATGCGGCGAAAATGCCCCTGTGCGGCCCTGATTTGGGTGACTTGGCGCCGATGAGGGGTCGTTCCCGGACGCTTTGCGCCGAGAACCAGGGGAGACGCCACATGGATATCAAGAAATATGCTGCCGAGGGCATCGGCACGTTCTGGCTCACTTTCGCGGGCTGCGGCAGCGCGGTGATCGCCGCCGGCTTCCCGCAGGTCGGAATCGGCCTGATCGGGGTGTCGCTGGCCTTCGGGCTGAGCGTCGTGACCATGGCCTATGCCATCGGCCACATCTCGGGCTGTCATCTCAACCCAGCCGTCACAGTCGGTCTCGCTGCCGGTGGCCGTTTTCCCGCGGGCCAGGTTTTGCCATACGTCATCGCCCAGGTGGCCGGCGCGATCGTGGCCGCCTGGCTGCTCTATGTCATCGCGAGCGGGGCGCCCGGATTCGATGTCGGCAAGGGCTTCGCGTCCAACGGCTATGACGCGCATTCGCCCGGCCAGTACAGCATGGTCGTGTGCTTCCTCACGGAAGTGGTGATGACGATGATGTTCCTGTTCATCATCATGGGCGCCACCCATGGCCGTGCACCCGCGGGTTTCGCGCCGCTCGCGATCGGGCTCGCGTTGGTGATGATCCATCTCGTCAGCATTCCCGTCACCAACACCTCAGTGAACCCGGCGCGCAGTACCGGCCCGGCACTGTTCGTCGGCGGCTGGGCTCTGTCGCAGCTCTGGCTGTTCTGGATTGCACCATTGATCGGTGGTGCGCTCGGCGGGGTTGTCTATCGCTGGCTCAGCGAGGAGCCCACCGGCATCGTCGCGGGAGTGAAGGCGGCCTGATCGCCTGGCGGGATCGCAGGTCGGAGCCGCGGTCCCGTTACTTGCTTGCGCTGGGACGCACTTCGGTGACGTGGCCCATCTTGCGGCCGGGGCGCGGCGCGCCCTTGCCGTAGATGTGTACGGTCGCGCCCGGCACGGTCAGCCATTTTTCGTAATCGTTGATCTCGTCGCCGATCAGGTTGGTCATGGTGACGACGTCGCCATGGCGCACGGGCTTGCCGAGCGGCCAGCCGGCGATGGCGCGGATGTGCTGCTCGAACTGCGAGACTGAGGCGCCATCCAGCGTCCAATGTCCGGAATTGTGCACGCGCGGAGCGATCTCGTTGACCAGCACCTTCGGTCCGGTGCCATTGGCGAGCACGAACATCTCGACAGCGAGCACGCCGACATAGTCGAGCGCGCCTGCAATTTTGCCGGCGATGCTGCGCGCCTCCTCGGCGAGCGCATCCGGGATCGGCGCGGGCGCGCGCGATATCTTCAGGATGTGGTCGCGGTGCTCGTTCTCGGTGACGTCGAAGCACTCGACCTGGCCCGTGGCCGAACGCGCAGCGATCACGGAGATCTCGCGTTCGTACGGCACGAAGGCTTCAAGAATCGCCGATTTGGTGGCGAGGCTCGTCCACACCTTGGCGATGTCGTCGCCCTCGCGGATGATGGCCTGACCCTTGCCGTCATAGCCGAACCGGCGGGTTTTCAGCACCGCAGGAAGGCCGATCCTGGCGATCGCCTCGCGCAGCGAGGAGACGGAGGTAACGTCGGCATAGGCTGCGGTTCCGATCCCGAGGTGCGTGACAAAATCCTTTTCGGCGAGCCGGTCCTGGGTGGTCTCCAGGATCTTGCGGTTGGGCAGCACCGGGCGGCGCGCGTCCAGCACCATCGCGGCCGCGGCCGGCACGTTCTCGAACTCGTAGGTGATGACGTCGACGTCGCTCGCGAACAGCTCCAGCGCCTCGACATCGGCATATTCGGCGCAGGTCGCGTTAAGTACGACGTCGAAGGCCGGCGAGTCCGGATCGGGCGAGAACACCTGGCAGCGCAGGCCGAGCCGCGCCGCAGCCATGGCCAGCATCCGCCCCAATTGTCCGCCGCCAAGGATACCGACGGTGTCACCGGGCTTCAGCTTCACGTGCCTGGTCTCAGTCACGCCTTGTCCTCCGGGCGCTCCGCGACGGCGTCAGTCTGCGCCTTGCGCCAGGCGGCAAGGCGATCGGACAAGGCCGGGTCTGACAACGCCAGCACGGCGGCTGCCAGCAGTGCGGCGTTGATCGCACCGGCTTTGCCGATGGCGAGGGTGCCGACGGGGATTCCTGCGGGCATCTGCACGATCGAGTAGAGCGAATCGAGACCCTTGAGCGTCTTGGATTCGACCGGCACGCCGAAGACCGGCAGTTCGGTTAGCGCCGCGGCCATGCCGGGCAGATGTGCCGCGCCGCCGGCGCCGGCGATGATGACCTTGTAGCCTGCGGCCTTGGCGCCCTTGGCGAAAGCAAACAGCCGGTCGGGGGTGCGATGCGCCGAGACGACGCGGGTGTCGGCGGCGATGCCGAGCGCCTCGAGCGTGTCGGCGGCATGCCGCATCGTGTCCCAGTCCGACTGGCTTCCCATGATGATGGCGATCGGCGCGGTCATGACGTCAATTGTGCCCGGAAAACAGAAAGATAGGCCAGATTAGCGGGTTCCGGCCGGCGGCTCGCAAGGCGGTGGCAAGGAGAAGGGAATCCACTATCCTGTCTTGGTGAATCCCCGCAAGCCTTCATTGAGCAGGATGCCCATGAAGAAACCAAAAAGGGCGAGCGCTGCGAAGGCCAAAGCGGGCCGGAAGACCAGCGCCGGCCGATCCACGCCCGCCGCCGGGCGGCTGACCAAGCGGTCGGTGAAGCCATCGCGGCGCAACGCCCCGGCGGATGATGCAGCCAAGGACAATCTCAGGGCGACAATCCGGGACCTGCGGACCAAGCTCAAGGAAGCACAGCGCCGGGTCGCGGAACTCGAAGCTGCGGCCGATACGGATTTCCTGCTCGAGATTCCCAACCGGCGCGGCTTCGAGCGCGAGCTCGCGCGCGCCATCGCCTATATGAAGCGCTACCGCGCCAGCGGGGCGCTGATCGTCCTCGACGTCGATCGGCTGAAGCCGATCAACGACTCCTTCGGGCATGCCGCCGGCGACGAGGTGCTCAAGGCGATTGTCGCGACCCTGACGCGGCAGATTCGTGCCTCCGACGTGGTTGGCCGGCTCGGCGGCGACGAGTTCGGGCTGCTGCTCTGGAATCTCAGCGAAACTGACGCCAAGGCGAAGGCCGCGGCCTTCGAGCAGGCGATCGACGAATTGTCCTTTGTGTTTCGTGGACAATCGGTGGCCGCGGGCGCCTCCGCCGGCGTCGCGCTGCTCGGCCCGCACGCCGACGCAGGCCGCGCCCTGGAAGAGGCCGATGCCGCGATGTACGTGCGCAAGGCGCGACGCCGGCATGAGCCGCGTATCAGGCTTGTCGGTAGCGAGCTTTAGAGGGTTGCGAGATCTTCGGGCACGTTGCCGAATTTGCGCAGCAGCGTCGCGTCGCCAAATTCGCCGGTCATGGGATCGCCGCTGCGGCTGAACGCGATTGCGCCGATATGGCCGGGGCCGCGCGCCAAAATCTCGGCGCGTCGTAGCGCCGCCGTTGAGGACTGACACTCTTCCGCCGCGCCAGCGACGGGTGATCCGTCGTCATCGATCAAAAAGGGCATTGCAACGTAATAGGTCACATCCGACATGGCGTTGCTCCAGTGTTGAACTCAAGCGGCGCTGCTCTTGCTCCGCATCTTGCTGCGCGAGGTTTCCGGAATGCAGCCGGCGGCAACAGCCGCCTGCAACTCCTCCAGCTCGGTTTCCAGATATTCATTGGCCATGATCAGCGCCTTGATGGTGCTGCGTAGATTGCCGTCGCACATCGCGATCGCCTGATCGCAGGCCTGTTCGTAATGAGTGTTGTCGAGAAGGGGCGTTGCCGACATCGCGTTGTCCTCGTGTCCTGTGTTTAGGCATCTGCTGAGCTGCGGGCCCTGAATGTTCATCTTTTGTTCCGATCGAGTCAAGCGGATTCATTGGTGAGCCGCGGGACGACCCGTCGACGGATCAGGCGATGATGTCGGGCGTGATCTGGTCTTCAATGAACGCGATGCGGTCGCGCAACAACAGTTTGCGCTTCTTCAACCGCTGTAACCGCAACAGGTCGGGGGCGGGCGATTGATGCAATGCATCGATCGCCGCATCGAGATCTCGGTGTTCCTGCTGCAACCGGGTGAGCTCGGCTTCGAGCTCACGCTCATCTTCGTTGGTCATGTCTGCGGTGGCCGAAAACCGATAGGCGTGAGATCCGGGCTGTGGATGCCCTGTGGAAATTATCGTCCTTGCGCAGCGTGATCGCAAGCGATCTGCGGCTTCGTCCGCCGGTCTCCCGCAAGATATTTCTGCAAGGAGCCGCGGAAGTTGCGCAGCCGCATTGATATCACGGATTTTTCCCGCGTGGTTCCCTTTAGTCACGCTTCGTTACATATGAACTTTCAAAAATGACACTGTGACGACGGATACCCATCGACAGGACGAATCGGTGATGTAGACTTGCTTGTCCGGATCGAATCCTGAGGTTCAACCCTACCGAGGAGGTTTCGAATGACAATTCAGGCACATCTCGTTGAATTGGAACGGAAGCACAAACTGCTCGAAAACGAATTGCACGAAGCTCTCGTGCACCTTTCAACGGACGACCTGCAAATTGTTGAGTTGAAGCGCCGGAAGTTGATGGTCAAGGACCAGATCGAGCGTCTGAAGCACAGCGATACGCTCCACTAGCACCCCCATAACAGCGTAGAGTTGATCGCATCCTTCTTGCAGGGATGAGAGCCACGTGCTCATCCCTGCTGCAAGATACAAACTGCGCACGATCCTTGCGCGGGGATGATGTTTTGCTTGGGCGCGTTTTCTCGACAACGATCTGTGATCGACCACGCTCGAAAGCTCTCTAGACGGTTGCGAGTTCGGCGACGTGGTCGGCGATCGCGAGCGACGACGTCAGTCCTGGCGATTCGATGCCGAACAGATTGATCAGGCCTGCGACACCGTGATCGGGCGGGCCCTGCATCAAGAAGTCCTGGCTGGCCACAGCGGGCGGCACGATCTTTGGTCGGATCCCTGAATAGCTCGGCATCAGCGCCCCATCGGGCAGAGTAGGCCAGTACTTGCGGATCGCCGGATAGAAGCGCTCGGCGCGGGACGGATCGACCTCGTAATTGATCGTTTCGATCCATTCGACGTCGGGCCCGAAGCGCGCCTGGCCGGCCATGTCCAGCGTCAGGTGCACCCCTAACCCGCCGGGTTCGGGCACCGGATAGATCAGGCGCGAGAACGGCGCCTTGGCGTTGCAGCTGAAGTAGTTTCCCTTGGCAAGATAGGCCGGCGGGATCCGGTCCATCGGCATGCCGTCGATGTTGCGTGCGACCGTTGTCGCCGAGAGTCCTGCGGCGTTGACGAGAAGGTCGCATTGGAGCGTCATCGGCGCATCGCCGCCGGCCTCGATTTCGATGATGCCGCCGGCAGCCTTGGCGCGGATCAGCGGCGTGTGAAACGCGAAGGCCGCGCCGGCGTCCTCGGCTTCGCCACGCAGCGAGAGCATGTAGGCGTGGCTGTCGATGATGCCGGTCGACGGCGACAGCAGCGCAGCGTCGCAGGCGAGCGCCGGCTCCAGCGCGCGTGCGACCTCGCCCGTGAGCAGTTGCATGTCGAGCACACCGTTGGCTTCGGCATGCGCCTTGATCGATTGGAGCTTCTCGGTTTCCTTTTGGCTGGTCGCGACAATCAGCTTGCCGCAATTTCTGTGCGGGATGCCGCGCTCGGCGCAGTAGCGGTAGAGCGCGTGCTTGCCCGCGACGCACATGCGCGCCATCCAGCTCCCGGCGCGGTAGTAGATGCCGGCATGGATCACCTCACTGTTGCGCGAGGAGGTGATGGTGCCGATGGCCTCGGCTTCCTCGAGCACGATCACCTCGCGCCCGGACTGGGCGAGCTTTCGAGCCACCGCGAGACCGACCACGCCGGCTCCGACGACGACACAGTCCACCCTATCCATGGTTGTGCATGATCTCCGCTGGAGCCGCCGGCGGCATCAGGTCCCGGAACGGCCGCGCGGGGGGATTTTCCGTTAAGAAAGCATTTATCATGTCAGGGCAATTGCCGTATCGCACGTCACATTTTTCTGTTGCGGGTACAGGCGTTTACCCGATCCAAACCCGCGAGGCCAGACAATCCGACGTTGAAATCGCGGGTGGCTGATGGCTGAGAAGAACTGGCAGGTGGGCAGCACGCTTCCGATTGCTGTGCAGGCCCTTACTTGCCTGGCCGGCGCGGTCGCACCTGCACGTGCCTTTGCGCTATCCGACAGCTTTCCCGCTCCGAGCGATTTCGCCAAGCTCGAGCCCAACGTGATCTGGGAAGCGCTGATCGCAGCCATCGTCGTGTGCTCGTTTCTCGCCGCGATCGGGCTGTGGATCCTTTCCTCGCTGCGCCGGAGCAGGCGTCTGCAGCTGCGGCGCAACGCCTTCATCTCCTCCGCCATGAACAATCTCAACCAGGGCGTGGTGATGACGGATGCGCAGCGCCGCATCATTTTCTGCAACGACCGCTATCTCGAGATCTACGGTCTGACGCGGTCCGATATCCGGCCTAACATGAACGGCCACGACCTGCTCGAACTGCGTCGCAGGCGCGGGGTGCTGGATGCCGCCTCCGACGACGAGTTCTACGAGAAGGCAGCCAGCGCCAACGGCTTGATCACCGAACTGCCGGACGGGCGCGCCATCCTGGTGAAGTTCTTCGTGCTGCCGAACGGCGGCTCCGTGGCGACGCATCTCGACGTCAGTGAACAGCGCAAGCTATCCCGGCAGCTCGCCTCTACCACGCAGTTCCTGGAATCGGTGCTGGACCATGTGCCGGCTTGCGTGGCAGCCAAGAACATCGAGGACGGCCGCTACATCTTCGCCAATACCGCCTATGAGCGGTTCTGGGGTTTTTCACGGGACCACGTCGTCGGCAAGAAGGCGCGCGAGCTGTTCGCGCCGGTCTCGGCGGACAGCATCGATGCGGCCGACCGGGCGGCGCTCAACTCGCCGGACGGGCAGTTCCGCAACGAGTTCGAGGTCGAGCGGGGCGGGGAGCGGCGCATGGTCGCCTCCATCCGGATCGCGGTTCGCAACGAAGGCAACAGGCCGGGATTCCTGCTGCTGGTGTTTGAGGACATCACCGACCGCCGATCGCTCTCTCAGGAACTGGAGAGCACCAAGAAGTTCCTCGAACTCGTGGTGGACAACATCCCGGTTGCGCTGATCGTGGAACAGGTCAAGGATGGCCGCTATCTGCTCGCCAACCGCAGCGCGGAGACGATCCTCAACCGCAGGCGCGAGGAAGCAACCGGCCTGACGGCGTCCGACATTTTCAATGCGAAGGAAGCCAAGCTGATCATCGCGCGCGACGAGGCCGCGATCAAGAAGCGCGGGATGATCACCGAGGAGCATCCGATCTCGACCAAGGACGGCCTGCGCCTGTTCCTGACCCGCCGCGCCACCGTGCTCAGCGATGCAGGCGAGCCGCAATATCTGATCAAGACCCACGAGGACGTCACCGACCGCCGGCAGACCGAGTCGCGCATGGCGCACATGGCCTATCACGACGGCCTCACCGATCTGCCGAATCGTGCCGCCTTCCTGCAGGCGCTGATGCAGATGATCGAGGCCTGCGAGGGTACCGGCGAGGAGTTCGCCGTCCTCTGCGTCGACCTCGATGGCCTCAAGGAGGTCAACGACGTCTTCGGCCATGCGCTCGGCGACAAGCTCCTGATCGAGGTCGCCCGGCGGCTCGAGGACTCCGCGCGCGGCGGCCTGGTGGCGCGCCTGTCAGGCGACGAGTTCGGCCTGATCATCGACGGCAAGCAGCCCGAGGCGGGCCTCGCACTGGCGCAGCAGATTGGCGAAGCCGTCGCCAAGGACTTCCAAATCGACGGCCGGCCGGTCCGCGCCGGCATCACCACCGGCATCTCGGTCTTCCCGCACAACGGCACCGATGGCGCCTCGCTGCTCGCCAACGCCGGCGCGGCGCTGTTCCGCGCCAAGCAGAAGTCGCGCGGCACGATCAGTCTCTACCAGCCGGAGATGGACCAGCAGATCCGTGATCGCCGCGTGCTGCACCAGGACCTCTCGATGGCAGTCAAGAACGGCGAGCTCTCGCTCGCCTTCCAGCCGCAGGGGGCCGCGGGCCACAGCGTCGGCGAGAGCGAGATCATGGGCTTCGAGGCGCTGGCACGCTGGCAGCACCCGGTGCGCGGCCAGGTTTCGCCCGCCGAATTCATCCCGATCGCCGAGGAGAGCGGCCTCATCGTCGAGATGGGCGAATGGATCCTGCGCGAGGCCTGCCGCGAGGCGGCGTCCTGGCCGAAGCCGCTCCAGGTCGCGGTTAATTTGTCCCCGGCGCAGTTCATGCACGGTGACGTGGTTGGCCTCGTCCATTCGATCCTGCTCGAGACCGGACTTGCGCCCGGCCGGCTCGAGCTCGAGATCACCGAGGGGGTGCTGATCGAGGATTTCGATCGAGGCCTCGCGCTGCTGCGCCGCCTGAAGGCGCTTGGCGTACGCATCTCCATGGACGATTTCGGCAGCGGCTACTCGTCGCTGAGCTACCTTCAGGCGTTCCCGTTCGACAAAATCAAGATCGACCGCGCCTTCATCATCAATCTCGGCCGCAACCCGCAATCGGCGGCGATCGTGCGCGCCGTGATCGATCTCGGCCACGGCCTCGACATGTCGATCATCGCCGAAGGCGTCGAGACCGTCGATCAGCTCGCCTTCCTCGCCAGGGAGGGCTGCGACGGCGTGCAGGGCTATCTGCTCGGCAAACCGCTGCCGATCGGAAAATATGCCGGGCTCGTCGGTCGCGCCGACGCGGTGGAGCTCGCGCTCAAGACCGGCTAGAGCGCTTTCGAGCGGAGTGGATCCCGGTTCGCGTCAAGAAGACTCGTCTGAAATAAGCCTTGTTCCGATTTCATCGCAACGGAAATGGCTCTAGTGATGAGAGCGCTGCGCTTCGCTCCCATTTGACGGCTTCATGGCAGACTACGATCTCGCGATCATCGGCGGCGGCCTGAACGGTGTCGGCCTCGCGCGCGATGCGGCCGGCCGCGGCCTGCGGGTTATCCTGTTCGAGCAAGGCGATCTCGGCGGCGCGGCATCGTCGGCAACACCGCGGCTGATCCACGGCGACCTCTCGGTGCTGGAGCGGCGCGGCTTCTGGCGGGTGCACCGGGCGCTGGCCGAGCGGCGGACCTGGCTCCGAATCGCGCCGCATCTGGTCCGGCCGATGCGTTTCGTCATACCTGCGCATTCGGACCAGCGTCCGCCTTGGCTGCTGCGCGCCGGCCTGTTCCTCTATGACAGCCTCGCCGGCCGGGGCGGCCTGCCCGGATCGGCGACCCTCGACATCACGCATCATCCGGTCGGCAACGCGCTGAAGCGCCCATTTGGCACGGCCTTCGAATATTCGGACTGCGTCGTCGACGATTCCCGCCTTGTCGTGCTCACGGCGCTGGACGCCGCCGAGCGTGGCGCGACGATCCGGACCGGAGCGCGCTGCGTGCGTGCCGATTGTGCCGACATCTGGCGGCTCGCCGTGGTCGATCGCGGACATCGCCGCACCATCACGACCCGGGCGCTGGCCAACACCACCGGCGGCTGGACGTCGATGGTCGCGGAGATGGTCCTGCGCCAGCCGCAGCCCGCCGCGACGGCCATGCAGATGAGCCAGATCATCGTGCCCAGGCTGTTCGATTCAGACAACGTCTACGTCTTCCAGAACGGTGATGGCCGACTGATCTTCGCAAGCTCGTACGAGCGGGAGTTCACGCTGATCGGTACGGTCACGCATGATTTCACCGGCGATCCCGCAATCGTTGCGGTGTCCCGGGCCGAAATCGGCTATCTCTGCGAAGCCGCCAGCCGCTACTTCCGCGCGCACATCGCCCCGGCCGACGTGGTTCGGACGGTTTCGGGCGTCAACATGAGGCCGGTGTCCGCGAGCCGAGGTGACGGCACGACGCTGTTCCACGCGCGCCGGCGCAAGGCGCCGCTGCTCACGATGTTCGGCGGCGACGTCACCACTTCGCGCTTGCGGGCGGAGGAGGCGGTGACCAGGCTGACGCCATTCTATCCGATGTCCCCGCCCTGGACCGCCGGCGCTGCGCTACCGGGCGGAGATTTCGCCTGGGATCGCTTCGACACCGAGGTCGAGTTCGCCCGTGACCGCTGGCGCTTTCTGTCGGAGCCGCAGGCCCAGCGCCTCGTTGCCGCCTATGGCTCGCGATTGTCGGCGGTGCTGGGCGAGGCAAGGACACGCGACGAACTGGGGCCGAACTTCGGCCCTGAACTGACCGGCGCCGAGGTGCGCTATCTCATGACCCGCGAATGGGCGCGCTTCCCTGAGGACATTCTGTGGCGTCGTTCCAAGCTCGGCCTGACAATGACCGCGGCAGACCGTGACGCGCTGGCCGCATTCATGGCGGGGAACGATTCATCCCGAACCGGTTGAGCAAATCGCGATCGGCCGCTAGCGTGCGGCGGAATCGGGGTTGGCAGGGATTATGGCGGAAGAGTTGTCCGGAACGAACATTGCGGCTGAAGCGGCTGGCGCGGATGCATTTCCCGCGGCGGAGCAAGGGCTGCTGCGCATCGAGGGCGTGGCCAAGACGTTCGGCACGTTCCGCGCCGTCGATGGTGTCTCGCTCGACATCAAGGCCGGCGAGTTCTTCGCGCTGCTCGGTCCGAGCGGATGCGGCAAGACCACGCTGCTCCGTATGCTCGCCGGGTTCGAGACGCCGGACGAGGGGCGCATCCTTCTCGGGGGCAAGGACATCGCACAGGCGCTGCCGCACGAACGCCCGGTCAACATGATGTTCCAGAACTATGCGTTGTTCCCGCATCTGTCGGTGCGCGACAACATCGCCTTCGGCCTGAAGCGCGCCGGCATGGCGCGCGCCGACATCGCGACCCGCGTCGCCGAGATGGTCGCGCTGGTGAAGCTCGAGGGGCTCGAGAAGCGCAAGCCCGACCAGCTCTCCGGCGGTCAGCGCCAGCGCGTGGCGCTCGCCCGCGCCCTGGCGCGCCGGCCGCAGCTCCTGCTGCTCGACGAGCCGCTCGCGGCGCTCGACAAGAAGCTGCGGGAGAACACGCAAGCCGAGCTGATGGAGCTGCAGCGGCGGCTCGGCATGACCTTCATCGTCGTCACGCACGACCAGGAGGAGGCGATGACGATGGCGAGCCGGATCGGCGTGATGAAGGCCGGCAAGCTCGTCCAGGTCGCGAAACCCCGCGAACTCTACGAGGTGCCGCGCTCGCGCTGGATCGCGGAGTTCGTCGGCGACATCAACCTGTTCGACGGCGAGTCGAAATTGCGCGACGGTCATCGCCTGGTGATTGGCACGCGTGATGCGGGTGCGCTGGTGGTCGCCGAGCCGCGCGAGCCGGTCGGCGCGGGAAAATTGGCGGTCGCGATCCGCCCCGAGAAGGTCAAGCTCTCGCGCCGGGGCCCCGCGAGCGAGGCCGGTCATCAATTGGCGATCAACCGGCTTGACGGCGTCATTGCCGACATCTGCTATCTCGGCGGCACCACCACCTACAAGGTGAAGCTCGACAGCGGCGGGGTGCTGCAGGCTTCCGTTGCCAACAGCGCGCGCCTCGACGTCGATGCCTACAGCCTGAACCAGCATGTCGTCGCCTGGTTCGGCCCCGACGATTGCATGGTGCTGACCTCATGAGCTCGCGTCGCATCTTCGCGCGGCCGGCGCGCTTTGCCGCAATTGCGCCGTACGTCTGGATGGTGCTGTTCTTCCTGGTGCCGTTCGCCTTCGTGCTGAAGATCAGCCTGTCGCAGACGGCGATTGCGCAGCCGCCCTACGAGCCGGTTTTCGACCTGACGGCAGGATGGGACGCGCTCACCAGCGCCTTTGCCGCACTTTCGATCGACAATTTCAAGCTGCTCATCTCCGACGACATCTACGTGTTCGCCTATGTGCGCAGCCTCACCGTCGCCATCATTGCGACCGCAGCGTTGCTGCTGATCGGCTATCCCATCGCCTATGGCATGGCGCGATTGCCGAAGCGCTGGCAGGCCGTGGCGATGGTGCTGGTGATCGTGCCGTTCTGGACCTCGTTCCTGATCCGCATCTATGCCTGGATCAACATCCTCCAGCACGACGGCCTGCTCAACCAGATCCTGCTGGCATTGCATCTGGTCAGTCAGCCCGTGGTGTGGCTCTCCACCGATACCGCGATGTATATCGGCATCGTCTATTCCTATCTGCCGTTCATGATCCTGCCGCTCTACGCCACGCTCGCCAAGATGGAGCCGGCGCTGGAGGAGGCAGCCGCCGATCTCGGCGCGCCGCCCTGGCAGGTGTTCTGGCTTGTCACCTTCCCGCTGTCGCTGCCCGGTGTCGGAGCCGGCGTGCTGCTATGCGTCATCCCCATCGTCGGCGAATTCGTCATCCCGGATCTCCTCGCCGGCTCCAACGCGCTGATGATCGGTCAGACCCTTTGGCTCGAATTCTTCACCAACAAGGACTGGCCGGTCGCCTCTGCTGCCGCGATCGTGTTGCTGGTGATGCTGCTGGTGCCGCTGTTGCTGTACGAGCGGCTGCAGAAGCAGCAGCTCGAACAGGGGCGCTGAGGCGATGCGCAAGGCCCCTCGTCTCTCCCGCTTCAACATCGCCTCGCTGGCGTTGGGTCTGGCATTCCTCTATCTGCCGATCCTCATCCTCGTCATCTATTCCTTCAACGACTCGCGTCTGGTGACGGTGTGGGGCGGCTGGTCGCTGCGCTGGTATCACGAGTTCTTCAATGATCGCGCGATGATCGAGGCGGCGTGGATGAGCCTGCGGGTCGCGGTCTCCTCAGCGACGATTGCCACACTACTCGGCACGCTCGCTGCCGTCGCGCTGTCGCGCGGCGAGCGCTTCCGCGGCCGCACGCTGTTCTCCGGAATGCTCTACGCGCCGCTGGTGATGCCGGAGGTGATCACCGGACTTTCGCTGCTGCTGCTGTTCGTCGCGCTGAACGCCGAGCGCGGCTTCTGGACCGTGACGATCGCCCATACCACGTTGACGATGTGCTTCGTCACCGTGGTCGTGCAGTCCCGCCTCGGCTCGCTCGATCGCTCGCTGGAGGAGGCGGCGATGGACCTCGGCTGCGACCCGGTGCGCGCGTTCCTATCCGTGACGCTGCCGCTGATCGCGCCCGCCATCGTCGCCGGCTGGATGCTGGCGTTCACGCTGTCGCTGGATGATCTCGTGATCGCGAGCTTCACCACGGGGCCGGGCTCGGCCACCTTGCCGATCCGGATCTATTCGGAGGTGCGGCTGGGGGTGAAGCCCGAGATCAACGCGATCTGCACGCTGGCGATCGCCCTGATCGCGGTGGTGATCGTGTTGGCTTCGCTCGCTTCCAAATTGTCGAGTTCGCGTGGCGAGAGCGCGGCGCCGCTGTAGGCGCTGCGGTCATTGCGGGGAAGCTCTTGCGACGAAGCAATCCAGTCTGTCTCTGCCGAGCTGGCCTGGATTTGCCTCGCTGCGCTCGCAATGGCGAAGGATGCCTACGACTTCACCGCGCCTGCCGTGAGGCCGCCCACCATGTAGCGGCGGAAGGCGTAGTAGACCGCGGCCGGCGGCAGCGCGTAAATGAAGCCGGTGGTCATGAGCAGCTCCCACGGCGAATCGTCGGCGGCGAGAAAGTTGCCGAGCGCGACGGGGAGGGTGATCTCGCGGTCGTTCGAGAGCAGCAGGAACGCATAGAGGTACTCGTTCCACGCCAGCAGCACCGCGTAGGTGCCGATCGCGACCAGCGAGGGCATCATCAGCGGCAAATAGACCAGGCGGAAGATCTGCAGCGTCGTCGCGCCGTCCATCACGGCGGCCTCGTCAAGCTCGACCGGCAGCTTGTCGGACGCCTGTTTCAGCACCCAGATCGCATAGGGGCTCGCGATCGTCACCATCGCCAGGATCAGCGACCAGTGATTGTTGAGCAGGCCGTAATTGCCCATGGTGCGGTACATCGGGACGGCGAGGAACGCCGCGGGGATGAAATAGGTGAAGAGCGCAAGGTTCAGCACGGTGCGTCCGCCCGGCACCTTCAATCGCGAGATCGCGAACGCCGCCGAGGTCGCGATCACCAGCGTCAGCACGCCGACGGAGACGGCGATCACCGTCGAATTCCAGAACTGGATGTAGAAGTCGCGCAGGAAGTAGTGCTGCTGCTTGAACACGATCTGGAAATTGTGCAGCGTCGGGTGATCCGGCCACAGCTTGCCCGAGAACGCATCCTCCTTCGGGGAGATCGCGAACAGGAACATGTGATAGATCGGGATCATCGTCCACAGGAAGACGGGAATTCCGATCAGCAGCAGCCGCGCTTCGGTCGCGACGTCGCGCCAGGAAAATTCGCTTACGCCGGGGAGCTTCATCGCGACAACCGTTTCATCATGAAGTACACGAGCGGCAGGACGAACGGCATCGCGCAGACGATGGACGCCATTGCCAGCGAGAGCTGGTCGAGCCTGAGATACCGGATGCCGAGCGTCGCCAGCACGTGCGTGAGGTCGGCAGGTCCCCCGCCGGTGAGCAGATAGACGCTGTTGAAATCCCCTAGCGTCCAGATCATCGAGAGCAGCGTGCAGGTGATGTAGAGCGTCTGCATCGAGGGCCAGGTGATATAGCGGAATTTCTGCCACCAGCTCGCGCCATCCACCTCGGCGGCCTCGAACAGATCGTGCGAGATCGCGAGCCGGCCGGTGATCAGGATCAGCGTCCAGAACGGCAGCGACTTCCAGATATGCACGGCGATTGCCATGGTCAGCGCCACGGTCGGATCGTTCAGCCAGTTCGGGCCGTCATCGCCGGTCAAGGAGAAGATGTAGTGGTTGATCATGCCCCATTCGGGATTGAGCATGAAGCGCACCGACAGGATGGTCGGGATCGACGGCACCGCCCAGGGCAGGATGAAGATCACCGAGAGCCATTTGATCCAGGTGCGCTGCTGGGCGAAGAAGCCGGACAGGAACAGTGCGATCAACATCTTGATGTTGATGCCGATGACCAGGAAGATCAGCGTGTTGACCGCGGCGCGCGCGAAGATCGGATCGTTGTAGAGCGCCACATAATTCGAAGGGGCCCGCGCCAGCCACAACCCGTAGCAGACGGGATAGACGACGAAAGCAAGGAAGACGAGCAGATAGGGCGCGAGAAGGATGATGCCCCAAACCTGCGCCGGGGTCAGCCGCGACGACAAGGGCGGGCCGGGCATTGCCTGATCGCCGGAGAGCGTGATCGCCATTCTTTCGGACTCTTCAAAGAGAAGCCGGCCGCGAGACGCGGCCGGTGTTGTTCTTGCACCCTCTCTCCGTGATGCGGGGAAAGGGGCGGGCGACTTAACCCGCGACCTGCTTGATGCGGGCAATCAGTTCGTCGACCGCCTTGTCGACCGGAACCTTCTCGCTGACGACGCGGTTCATCGCCTTCGCCCACACGTTCTCATTGTTGAGGATCGTGAACTTCCAGTTCTTGGTGAAGTCGAACGCCGCGGTGCCGCCCTTGAACTGCGCGTAGACGGCCTTGCGGTGCTTGTCGGCCTGCCAGAACGGGCTTTCCTGGCTTTCCTTGGTCACCGGGAACCAGCGGCCGAGCGCGCCTTCGATGTACGGACGGACGTTCTCTTCCTGGAGCAGGAAGCTGATGAACTGCTTGGCCTCGGCCTTGTTCTTGGCCGCGGTGAACACCAGTCCGGTCTTGACGTCGGAGCGGTACTTGATGGTCGAACCATCGGGCGCCTTCGGGAAGGACGCCGTGATGATGTCCTGCTCATAGGCCTTCTTGCCGGCGTCGCGCTGTTCCTGGGTAAGGGCCTGGTTCTGCGAGTCCTCGAACCATTTAGCCGCGATGGAGATCGTGAAGTTGTGGGTCATCACGATGGTCTTGTTGTGGAACGCGACGTTGTTGTCCGGGTCCTTCCATGTGGTCGAGGACGGCGGCGTGCAGCCCTTGATGTAGGTGTCGGTATAGTCCTTCATCGCCTTGATCAGGCCGTCGCGGACCTTCGGGTCGTCGACCAGCAGCTTGCCGTCGTCGTCGACCAGCTTGACGTGATAGGCGTCCATGAAGGTGTAGAACGACTGGAAGGAGTCGGTGGATTCCACGCCCATCGGCTGGCCGACGGCGTAGACGCGCTGGCCCGTGGCCTTGCGGATCGCCGGCTGCACCTTGTCGCACCAGAACGTCCAGTAGCCCGCCCAGTCGTTCGGGATGTCGCTCTGCTTGAAGCCGGCCTTCTCCAGCATGTCGTTCCAGATCTGGACGTGCATGCTCTGCTGCTTCAGCGGGAAGCCGTAATAGGCCTTCTTCTTGGCGACGTCGTTGTAGAGGATCGACGCGTCCAGCGTGTTCTGCACGAACCGGCCCTTGATCGGCTCCATGATGTCCGTGAGGTCCTCGAGCTTGCCCTCGTAGGCCCACTTGCCCTGCGCCTGAACGTCATAGGAGTCGGAATAGGCGACATCGGGCACGGTACCGGCGTCGAGCGCAGCGACCGTCTTCGGAATCATGTCCTGGATCGCGTACTGTGACAGTTCCACCTTGATTCCGGTCTTGGCTTCGAACTTTTTGATCGTTTCGATCAGCGCGTCGTCTTCGGACCGATAGAAACCCTTGCCCCACCAGACCGTGATCGTCTTCTGCTGCGCAAAGGCGGGTGCGGTGGCGGCAAAAAGCCCGACCGCAGCGACCGCCAATGATACTGCGCCAATAACCCTGGATCTCACGTTTTTCTCCCTCAAACGGCCGGTGTTTTTAACCGGTCGTATAAAACACTAGCGTAGGATGGTAGCGCAATCAACGCATCTTGTCAGACCCAGATCTTGAGGTGTCGGGCCAGGGCAGTTGCTTGACGCGCGCATCGATCCAATCGCCGCATCAATTCGGCCAGATCAACTCGCGATGTCCGGCCGACGCCGGAGAGGCTCCGCTTCAGTTGAAACTCACCTGCGTCAGCCTAGTTGGACTTGGCGTTCTCTTTGGAATTCTCGGCCGTTGGCGATTCCGCTGGCGCGGGGCGCTTTCCGCTGCCGGTGATGCGCTCGATTGCGGAGCGCACGGCGTCTCCCGCCTTGCGCTCCTTCAGCATGTCGAGCAGCGGCGCGGAGGCTGGCGAGCGGCGGATCAGGCTTTCCGGATCGGGGAAGATCAGCGGATCGTCCCAAGGACCCTGCACAACGAAGGGCAGTTCGAACCCCGACGCGCTGTTGAGGCTGGCCACGCCCTTCATGTCGTATTCGCGCGTCGGCACCGATGCGGTGCCGGTGAGCGTGATCCTGGTCGCCGGCCCTTCCACGCGGATGTCCTCGGCGGTGGCGATACCGTCGGAAAATTTCACCGCGATGGTGAGATTGTTATAAGGCGTCGAGCCGTTGCGGAAATTGCCGCCGCCCGACAGAGGCCGCCGTTCCAGCCGCTTCAGGAGCTGTTCGGCGTTGAAGCCCGCGATCGCGCCATCATGTCCGGTGATGGTAGCGCTGCCGTCGAGCGACTGCACGAGGCCGAATGGGCTCGAGCCGGAGGCGAGGAGCGAGACGTTGATGTTCCCGCGGCCGGACAGCTTGTTGAGGCCGAACAGTTCGGTGGCGCAAGCCTGGAGGTCGACGTCGGTGAACTGGAATTGCGCCTTGATGTCGGCGACCGTATCGGACCGCGCGATGCCGAACGAGCCTTTGGCGATCCCGCCATAGACCTGGGCCTCGCCGACCGAGAGCGCCAATGTGCCATTGCGCAAATTCGCGCCGATCGCGGTGCGGCCGAGCTTCGTCGGTCCGACCGTCAGCTTTGCCGCGGACAGGCGCATGTCGAGGTCGGTGGTCGAGAGCCCGTTGAGATCGAATAGCTGCCTGTTCCAGTCGCGTGCGCCGCTCGCGAGCAGGCGGAACGTGGAGATATAAGGCGTGAAGTCGAGCGCGTCGGCGGCGAGCGTCGCCTGCAGCGTCTGCCGGCCGTTATTGGCGTAGGTCATGACGCCCTCGGCGGCATTGCCGTCGAGCTCGACGTTGACGTTGGTGAGCGCGATCGAGGGGCCGACCACATTGGCGCGCGCCTTCAGCGCGAACCGGCCGAAGCCGCCGCTGCCGGGTTGCGGCTGTCCGGTCCAGCGCAGCGCGTTGCGCAGGGAAGGGCTGTCGACGGTGAGCGTGCCTTCCATCATCGGGCTGGTGCGATTGGCGACGCTGCCGTCAAAGGCGAGCTTGAGCGGCGGGCTGGCGATCCGCGCCTTCAGGCCGGACCGGTCGCCGGAAAGGGCGGCGACGAAATCGGAAAAGCTGATCGAGCCGTCGACGCGCTCGCCGCGCCAGTCGAACTGCCCGGTCGCAGCAAAGGAGCGCGAGATCGAGGGCCAGGCCAACGAAAGGTCGATGTCCTCGAGCTTGTCGGTGGCTTGCGTGGCGACGTCCACGTAATCGAGCACGCCGTCCTGAATCCGGATTTCGGAGAACGAGACCTGATTCTCCGCGCCGGGCTTCATGGTGCGCGCGATGGTCTGGATGAAGGGCGTCCAGTTGCTCTCGCCGTCCGGCTTGAGGCTGACATGGATGCGCGGCCGCAACAGCGTCAGGTCGGCGATCTCGAACCGCTGCAGCAATAGCGGCAACAGCCGCAGGTTTGCGGTGAGCACGTCGACCTGAAGCGCCGGCGTGCTGGTGCCGCCGCCCTTGAGACCGACGTCACGGAAGGAGATGTAGCTTGCCGGAAGCACCGAGATGTCGATGGTGCCTGCGACGCTGAGCTCCAGCCCGGTGACGTTGCGGATCTGCGCTTCGACCGCCTTGCGCAGCGCGTCGCGGTTGATGAGCCAGGAGGTCGCGATCAGGGCGATCAGCGCCATGCCGAGCAGCGCCGCGATCGGCGTCCCCAGGCGCTTCATTCCTTGGGCCATGGTCAATGGCATGTCCTGATCGGGTTGGTCGCTGGCGTTAGAAGGGCTGGCCGGTGAACCTGCGCGCCCACACCCAACCCCCGCAACTTGATGGGTTTTCTTGACGCTTTCAAGGCCGCGGCACGGCTATGCCCACGACGCGGGCAGCTTCTATCACCCAGGGGCGAAGCGGAGAACCCCGTATCATTGACGGCTTCGGACGATTTCGCCTAATAATCGCCGCCAATTAGGCGCGAGGCCTGCGAGCCGAAGGTTCAGTCGAGGTTTTTTGCATGAACAAGGTCTATCCCGACGCCAAGTCGGCTCTTGAGGGCATTCTCAAAGACAACATGATGATCATGTCGGGCGGTTTCGGCCTCTGCGGCATTGCCGAGGAGCTGTCGGACGCGATCCGCGAATCCGGTGTCAAGGGCCTGACGGTGGTCTCCAACAATGCCGGAGTCGACGGCATCGGCCTCAGCCGCCTTCTCGAAACCCGCCAGATCAAGAAGATGATCTCGTCCTACGTGGGCGAGAACAAGCTGTTCGCCCAGCAATTCCTGGCCGGCGAGCTGGAACTCGAATTCAATCCGCAGGGCACGCTGGCCGAGCGCATCCGCGCAGGCGGCGCCGGCATCCCGGCTTTCTACACCAAGACCGGCGTAGGCACGCTGATCGCCGAAGGCAAGGAAGTGAAGGAATTCGACGGCGAGAAGTACCTGATGGAGCGCGGCCTGTTCGCCGACCTTGCCATCGTGCACGCCTGGAAGGGCGACACCGCCGGCAACCTCATCTACCGCAAGACCGCGCGCAACTTTAACCCGATGATGGCGACGGCCGCGAAGATCACCGTGGCCGAGGTCGAGCATCTGGTTCCGGCCGGCGAACTCAATCCCGACCACATTCACACGCCGGGCATCTTCGTGAAGCGCATCGTCGAGGTCGGTACGGCCAAGAAGCGCATCGAATTCCGCAACACGCGCCCGCGTCCGACGACGGCGCCGGCGGCTGGCACTGGAGTTGAAATCTGATGGCCTGGACCCGTGAACAGATGGCCGCGCGCGCCGCAAAGGAATTGCGCGATGGCTACTACGTCAATCTCGGCATCGGCATCCCGACGCTGGTCTCGAACTACATTCCCGACGGCATGGACGTTTCCTTGCAGAGCGAGAACGGCATGCTCGGCATGGGTCCATTCCCCTATGAGGGCGAAGAGGATCCTGATCTGATCAACGCGGGCAAGCAGACCGTCAGCGAGCTGCCCTCGACTTCCTATTTCTCCAGCGCCGATTCCTTCGGCATGATCCGCGGCGGCCACATGGATCTCTCCATCCTTGGCGCGATGCAGGTGGCCCAGAACGGCGATCTCGCCAATTGGATGATCCCTGGCAAGATGGTCAAGGGCATGGGTGGCGCGATGGATCTCGTCGCCGGCGTCAAGCGCGTCATCGTGGTGATGGAACATTCGGCCAAGGACGGTCCGAAGCTGCTGAAGCAGTGCAACCTGCCGCTGACGGGCGAGCGCGTGGTCGACATGGTCGTGACCGATCTCGCCGTCTTCACCATCGACAAGCACGGCAGCGGCGGCATGGCGCTGATCGAGCTCGCCGACGGCGTTTCGCTCGACGAGGTCAAGGCCAAGACCGAAGCCGAATTCCGCGTCGCGCTGAAGAACACGTAAGCGGAAAACGCTGGGTCGCGCATTCACAAACTGTCTGCGCGTCCTCACGATTCTGATTCAGTGCAGCCATCCCGTGAAGGCCGGCCGTGGCGGCCGTTCGATCAATCACGAACTCCCCGAAGTGCCGTATCGCGCCATCAGGTTGGGCGATGACCACTTAACGGGTCGAGGCGCCACGAATGACAATGTCCCCATGCCTTCAAGCGGGGCCGCTCGGCACTTCGGAGAACCGGGTCAGCCAGGCAACCGGGCCGATGCTGGCCGCGATGATCAGGAGGGCCGCCAGCGCGCCGTCCTCGAAATTGCCTCGGCTTGCGAACTGGTAGATCGACGTCGACAGCGTTTCGACGTTGAGGGGCCGCAAGAGCAGCGTTGCCGGCAGCTCCTTCAGGCAGTCGACGAACATGATGATGATGGCGCCGAGCATCGCGGGCCGGAGCAGCGGCAGATAGATCTGTCTCAACATGACCGCCTGGCCTGCGCCGACCGTGCGCGCGCTCTCGTCATAGTCGCGCGGAATGCTGTCGAACCCGGCCTTGATCATGCCGACCGGGACGGCCAGAAAACGGATCGTATAGGCGATGACGACGGCCGTCCCCGAGCCGACCAGCAACAGCCCGGGCAGCGAAAATCCGGTCCAGGTGGCGACCGCGCTCAGCGCGTTATCGACCGCGAGTACGGGGGTCAGCAGGCCGAGGGCAATCACGAGGCCCGGCAGCGCGTATCCGGTCTGCGCGATGCTCATCGCCACATATCGCAGAGGATCCGGCCGAAAGCGGTGCGCAATGGTCGTGGCGAGCGCAAGTATCAGCGCCATGGCCGTCGCGAGCGCTGCAAAGGCAAACGAATGGAAGGTGTGGCGCCACAGGAGCGGATCGAAATTTGCAAGCAGTCCGCGGCCAAGAGCCTGATGCGCCAGATAGAGCAGCGGCACGATGAAGCCGATCAGCGCCGGCAGCAGGCAGACCGCGAACGCAGTCCACGCTCTTGCGCCCGAAAGCGGGGTCCGCTGCCTCACATGGGGGCTTTCGGCCGAGAATTCGATGTTGGCGTTGCGGCGGCCGTAGCGCTCCATCGCGATCAGGCCGGCGACGATCGCAAGCATCAGGCAGGCGAGTTGCGCAGCACCGGCAAGGCTGCCGCGGTTGAGCCAGGTGGTGAAGATCGAGACCGTCAGGGTGCGGATGCCGAGATATTCGCTCGCGCCGATGTCGTTGAGCGTTTCCAGCGCGACCAGCGCCACGCCGACCGCCAGCGCCGGCCGCGCCATGGGCAGTGAAACGCGCCACAAGATGGTCCATCGGCCGGCGCCGAGCGTCGTCGCCGCTTCCGCGAATTCGGCTGACTGAACCTGGAACGTCGCACGCGCCGAGAGATAGACGTAAGGGTAGAGCACGAGCCCGATCACGAAGATGGCGCCCGGCAGCGAGCGGAGGTTGGGCAGAAGGCCGAGCGCATCGCCCAGCGGCAGCCAGATCGCCAGGGTGCGATGCACCAGGCCGAGCGGCTCGAACAGATCGGCATAGACGTACGCCGCAAGATACGTCGGAATCGCCAGCGGCAGCGGCATCAGCCACAGGAGCATGCCCCGGCCGGGAAAATCGTGGCGCGACATCACCCACGCAGTGCCGGCGCCGATCAGAAGTGTGAGCGCGCCGACCCCGATGAGCAGAAGGGCAGTGTCGAGGAGGGCGGCCGGCAACACGTAGTTGATCAGGTCGTGCCACACATCGGACGCCGGCTGCAAAGCCAGCGAAACGATCGAGATCACGGGCGCCGCGACCAGGATCGCGGCTGCGACTGCGATGGCGGTTGCGGTTGCGGCGTGCACACGGCCTCTCGAGCGAGGCCGTGTGCTCGTTGCTTCTACCAGTTTGACAGACGAGGGCTGCCAGAGATCAGTTGTCAAAGCCGACCTTGTCCACCAGCGAGGCCGCAGCCTTGCGGTTGGCGGCGATCTTTGCGATCGGCAACGGATCGGGGCCGAGCTTGCCGTAGCCCGCGATGGTGGAGTTGACGGCGACGCCGGCGCGGACCGGATATTCGTAGTTCTGGTCGGCATACATCTGCTGCGCCTGCTCGCTGACGAGCCACTCGATCAGCTTGATGGCGTTGGCCTTGTTGGGCGCGTGCTTGGCGAGCAGCACGCCCGAGAGGTTGACGTGGGTGCCGCCGCCTTCGAAGGTCGGCAGAATGACGCGCGTCGCTTCCGCCCACGGCTTCTTCTCGGGATCGTTGTTCATCATCAGCGCCCAGTAATAGGTGTTGCCGATGCCGATATCGCACTTGCCTGCGGCGACGTCACGCGCGGCTTCACGATCGCCGCCCGACGGCTTTTGCGCGAGATTGGCTTTCACGCCCCGCAGCCATTCCTCGGTCTTGGCCTCGCCGTGCTTTGCCGTGTAGGCCGCGAACAGCGCGTTGTTGTAGATGTGCTGGCCCGAGCGGATGCAGATCTTGCCCTTCCACTTGGGGTCGGCAAGCTCCTCATAGGTGATCTTGTCCTGCTTGACGCGATCCTTCGAGGCATAGATCACGCGCGCGCGCATGGAGATGCCGGCCCAGTGTCCGTCCGGATCACGATACTGCGCCGGCACGACCTTATCGACCACTTCCGACTTGATCGGCTGGGTGACGCCGGCCTGGACGGCCTCGTCGATGCGGCCGATATCCACCGTCAGCAGCACGTCGGCCGGACTGTTGGCGCCTTCCGCCTTCATGCGCTGCTCCAGACCGGAGCTTGCGGAGACGACATTGACCTTGATGCCCGTATCCTTGCTGAAGGCATCGAACAGCGGCTGGATCAGCTTGGTCTCGCGATAGGTATAGACGTTGACCGCGCCATTGTCGGCGGCTGCTTTCGACACGAAGGCCGAGGTCAGGCTCAGCACCGCCGCGGACGCGGCGAGGACACGAAGATTGATCATAAGGGCTCCCAGGCGGGCAATTGAACGCCTCACTGAGTAGCGCAGACAGTGCGGCAAAGTCAGCGACGCGATGTCGCGAAGAGACATGACTTAGAGTGATTCCAATAATAGTTTAGACTCGTTCTAAGAGGCGGCGACTATCGTGGGGAAACGGCGGGCAGCTATGATCTTGCCGGCCACGCCTTGCTCAGGCGCTTCGACACGCTGACCAGCCACGACGTCTGCTCGCGGACCAGGCGGAAGCCGAGATTGGCGGGCGGCACGCCCTGGGCGCAGCCGCCGGCGCGGGCATCGCGAACGAAGTCGGTGACATAGGCGCGGTGGGCGCCCTCGGCGACACGAACCCCGCAGTTCACGGTCGGGCGGATCGCGTTGCCGGCCTCGTCGACGCGCGAGCGCACGAAGCAGGTCGACGTCCATTCCCAGACGTTGCCGGAGACGCCTTCGAGGCCGTGCTCGTTCAGGCCGAACTTGCCGAACGGATGGGCGGCGGTGTCGGAAGCGTCGCGCTCGGACTCGCGCTCGTAGCGGCTGATCCAGCGCTTTGACGGATCGCTTGCATCGACCGGCACGCCGTCGTCCTTGAAGCGGCTGCCGGCGCCGAATGCCCATTCCTCGTCGCTGGGAAGTCGATAATGCTTGCCGGTCTTGCGCGACAACCAGCCCGCATAGGCTTCGGCGTCATACCAGTTCACCTGGACCGCAGGACGATCCGGCGCGATGACGACGTCGCGGCCCAAAGCGCGGCATGCGCCATCCCGCACGCAGAGCTGAAAGTCGGCGGACGAGACCTGCTCGCGCATGATGTGCAGCGGCCGGTCGAACCGGAGTGTGCGCAGCGGCGCTTCTGCCTGCTGCCCGCCGCGCGTGAAGTCGCCGGCCTCGCGATACAGGAAGCTGCCCGCGGCGACCTCGACAATCGCCGGCTCTTCTTGCGCGGCGTGTGTCTTCATCTCCGACATGAGAGGCGCAACGGCGAGCGGCCCTGCAAGCCCGGCCGCGCAGGCAAGCACCAGCTTCAGCTTGAATGCGATCAGCATGATGGTCCTCCGAAAGAGGGGCCGGCTGTCTGCCGGCCCCTCTCGCCTGGTCAGTTGATCTTGCGACCGGTCTGCAGGGCGCCTTGTGTCTGCGGCGGGATCTCCGCCGGCGCCTTCACCTGGGTCATCAGATCGTCGTTCCACTTGCCTTCGACCTTGAAGTGCGCGGTGGCGCCGAGATCGGCCGCCTCGATCAGATTATGCGTGACATAGGCGTAGATGCCGGGCTGCTGGAACTTGTACAGCGCAGCTCCCGCCGAACCGCCGCGGATGAACCAGGTCTCGAGCCCGACCTCGGGTGCATTGCCGAACTTGCCGGTCTCCCAGACATAATCGCCATGGCCGCCGATCAGATGCGGACGGCTGTCGCGATTGGCCTGCGAATGCACGATCAGCACGTTCTCGCCGACCTTGGCGGTGAGCGCATTCTTGCCGGTGAGCGCGCCAACCTTGCCGTTGAACACGACATGGGTCGGGATCAGCTTCTTCATCACCTCTTCGGTCTCGGTGAAGGCTTCGCCCGGCGAGTCGTAGGACTTGAAATTGCCCTTCTCGTCGCGCGGCACGTACATGTCCTGCTCGCCGATATAGTAGACCTTGTCGTATTTCAGCGCTCGGCCCTTGCCGTCGTTCAGCCCGTCGCGCGGCAGCACCATCACGGCACCGTTCATGCCGGAGACGACGTGCCAGGGGATCATCGGGCCGCCCGGTGCGCAGTGATAGACGAACACGCCGGTCTTGGTCGCCTTCCAGCGCAGCACGACCTGCTCGCCGGGATTGATGAGCGTGAGCTCGCCGCCACCGAGCGCTCCGGTCGCGGAATGGAAGTCGATGTTGTGCGGCATGCTGTTGGTCGCGGGATTGACCAGCGTCAGCTCGACGTAGTCACCCTCGTGCACGACCATCAGCGGTCCCGGCATCGAGCCGTTGAACGTCATGGCCTGGAAGGTGGTGCCCTTCTCGTCGATGACGACCTTCTTCTCCTCGACCGTCATCTTGAACTCGACGATCTTGGGACCCTGCGTCGTGGCCTGCTCGTGCGCGTGCACGAACGGCGGAGCGACCAGCTCGACCTTCTGGCGCGGCAACTTGAGATCGCTTGCGGCGAAAGCCGGGGCCGCCAACATCAGGGCGGTGGCGGCGGCGCTGATCAATGCGGCTCTGCGGGTGAACATCGGAAGCATCCTTCATGTGAAAAGATTTGATGACGGATGCAGTGTGCGCCGATCGCGGCAAGCGTGTTTGCGCTGCGACAAGCTTTCGCCGTGATTCACCTCCGCAACGGTACTTAGGCGTCGCGGTGAAGTAGTATCGCCGATACCGCGTTGATCGATTCCGGCGCCGTGATGCGGACGTCGAGGCTCAGCAAACAGCAGCCGGACAGCGGTGTCGACATTCTGACATGCTGACATGCGACTGATCGTTGCCGACGCCTCGGGCGTCGCGGTTACCAGTTGCCATGCGGTGTGCAGGATTGCCGGGCGTGACCGCCACCGCGTCTGTGCTCAGCGGCGACTCGTTCGCATCTTCAAGTGGGGTGGGCATTTCGACCCGACCGGCGAGGCGATGACGTTGGCTGTCGTCTCTTCGCAGAGGCGGCCGACACTGGCCTGCGACCGTTGCGGTGCGTGGTCCATGCGACCGACCGTCGTAGCGCAACTTATTAGATGAGCTGCACGGCAAGCCAGACCGTTCCCCAGATCGCCAGCGACAACACGGCGAAGACGGCAATCGCGGCGGCCAGCGCGCGCACGATGCCGGCAGTGGCCGGTGTGGCCGGAGCCGGACGGAAGTCGTCGAAACGCGGGATATGACCGCGGACGTCGAGCAGGGAGAGAATGAGTTCGAGTGCAAAAAGCCTCATGGCAGACGCTCCGGATGGCTGCGCAGAATGGCCCCAATCATCCCCGGGAACCGGCCGTTCCGCTTTGCGCCACCGCAAAGTCGCTTCCGCGCATCCGGGTTAATTGAACTCATTCCGTGATTTGCCGCGATCTATGCTCGCGGCGGGAATTTACGAATGGGTAAGATATGAGAGCTGATCTTGCGGCGATCTACGGCGAGGAACGTCTCCCGCGCTACACGAGCTACCCGACCGCACCGCACTTTACGTCGGCGATCGGTCCGGAGACGTACGCCCGGTGGTTGGCGGAGCTGCCGGCGGGGGCCAGCGCGTCACTTTACCTGCACGTGCCGTTCTGCCGGGAGATGTGCTGGTACTGCGGCTGTCATACCCAGATCGTCCGTCGTGACGAGCTCATCGTCGGCTATCAGCGGACGCTGCTTCGCGAGATCGGGCTTGCCGCCGAGACCATCGGCCGTCGCATCAAGGTCGAGCACATTCATTTCGGCGGCGGCACGCCGACGATCATGGCACCGGAGGCCTTCGCCGAACTGATGGCGGTGATGCGCCAGAAATTCTTCGTGCTGCCTTCGGCCGAAATCGCGGTCGAGATCGATCCGCGTACCTTGACGGCGGACATGGTCGAGGCCATGCGGCTCTCGGGCGTCAACCGTGCGAGCCTGGGCGTCCAGAGCTTCGATCCCGTCGTGCAGCGGGCAATCAACCGGGTGCAGAGCTTCGAGCAGACGGCTGCCGTGGTCGAGATGCTCCGCCGCGCCGGCATCGAGGGAATCAATTTCGACTTGATCTACGGGTTGCCGCACCAGACGGTAGCTTCGTGTCTGGATACGGTGCGGCGCAGCCTCGCGCTCGCGCCCGACCGCTTCTCTGTGTTCGGCTATGCTCACGTGCCTGATTTCAAGAAGCACCAGCGCATGATCAACGCGGCCGTGCTGCCCGACGGCCTTGCGCGCCACGACCAGGCCTGCGCGATCGCGAATGCGCTGAAGGAGGCCGGCTACGTGCAGATCGGGCTCGATCATTTCGCGCGTCCCGGTGATTCCATGGCGGTGGCGTACGAGCAGCGGACGCTGCGGCGAAATTTTCAGGGCTACACCACCGACACGAGCGAAACTCTGCTCGGCTTTGGCGCGAGCGCGATCGGACATCTGCCGCAGGGCTATGTCCAGAACGAGGTGCAGATCGGCGCCTATGCGCAGAGCATCGCCGCTGGCCGCCTCGCCACCGCGAAGGGCTACGGGCTCACCGACGACGACCGGTTGCGCGCCGACATCATCGAACGCATCATGTGCGAGTTCAGTGCCGATCTCGGCGACATCTGCGCGCGCCATGGCGCGGAGCCAGGCGCGATGCTGAAATCGGCGGCGCGTCTGAAGCCGCTGATCTCCGACGGCGTGGTGAGGCTGGACGGCGACAGGCTCGCTGTCGCCAAGGATTCGCGCTTCCTGGTGCGCAGCGTCGCTGCTGCATTCGACGCGCATCTGGATCCGGGAAAGCAGCTGCATAGCCGCGCGGTGTAGGGTCTCTCGCCCGTCATTCCCTGCGCACCCTTGGTGCGAGCCCGTAGTCCATTGTTCCACGTCATCCACAGCACGGTGCATTCCGGGTTCGCGCTTCGCGCACCCCGGAATGACAAGCCAGCTTGCGCTTCAACAAAGAGACTTCCGCCCACGCCGCTATCGTCAGCCGGGAACGGAGTTGTCCATGTCCTTCGGATTTGACGATCTGGTCGATGACATCATGCAAACGGCGCCGCACACGATTCGCGTGTTTCTCGCCTTCAGGATGGCTTGTGTCGGCTGTCCGATCGCGACCTTCCACACCGTGGATGACGCCTGCCGCGAGCATGGCATCGACCGCGAAAAATTCCTCGCCGCATTGAGCGATTGCGTGCCGGCGTGAGCCGGTCTGGAATTCGTGCGGGCGCGCGCGGGTTCCCGGATGAGGAAGCGCTTTCGCCGTACGCGGAAGCGCCCCTCACCAAGGCTTGGGGAGGGGATGCTTCGGCTCTCAGGCCGCGCCGCTGTCGGCGCTCCGCTCCGCCAGCACGACGATCTTGTGCGGCTCGCGCAGGATGATGCGCTGACGCCCGCTTTCGACGAGGCCCTGGCTCTCCCAGCCACTCAGGATGCGGCTGACGGTGTGCAGCGTGGTGCCGGTCATCTGCGCAATGTCCTGGCGGCTGATCGGAAAGTCGATCTCGATGCCATGGTCGAGTTTCTTGCCGGATTGCTTGGCGAGACGGAGCAGCGCGTGCGCGACGCGTTGCTCGACCTGCTTGGTCGACATTTCCAGGATGCGGGTGTGGCTTTCCTGCAGGCGCGCACCGACGGTCTGGAGTGTGTTGGCGGCGAGCGCCGGAAACCGCTCGACCAGGCGCGGCCAGGCCGAGGTCGGCCAGATCAGCACCACGCTGTCATCGACCGCCATCGCCGTTGCCGGGTAACGCGCGGCTCCGATTGCCATCGCGAGCCCGAACGTTTCGCCGGGCCCGACATAGCGGACCACGATCTGCTCGCCGGTCGGCGTGGTCTTGGCCGCACGGACATGGCCGTGCAGCAGCAGGAAGAAGGACTGTGCGTCGGCGCCCTGCTCGAAGATGGCGGTGTTCTTGGGATAGCGTGCCGAGCGGGCCTCACGCAGGATCTCATCGAGGGCGTCCGGCGTCACTCCGGCAAACAGCGGCAAATGCGCAACCAGCGATGTGTCGACCTTGGCCATTCTGTCTCCTTGGCGCTCGGGAGTGTGATGGCACCTGCAACCGTCAGGTAGTTTGCGTTAGCGCAAAACGGGCCGACCGGATGGCGGTATTTTTCCAATCAACGATCTGAATCTACTGGAGTTGACCCATGGCTGGCGCTCGATCCCGCAATTTTGCGGGCTGGCCGCTGTTTGCGAACAGCTTTAGGCCCTTTTTCCTGCTTGCCGCCATCCAGGCAGCGCTGTCGATCCTGGCCTGGCTGCCGATGTTCTATGGCGAATTGTCGGTGAGTTCCGCATTCGCGCCGCGCGACTGGCACATCCACGAGATGCTTTATGGCTTCCTGCCCGCCGTGATCACCGGATTTCTGTTCACGGCCATCCCGAACTGGACAGGGCGGCTGCCGATCCAGGGTACGCCATTGGGCGTGCTGCTGGCGGTCTGGCTCGCCGGGCGTGTCGTTGTGACGGTGTCGGCGAATACAGGCTGGACATTTGCGCTGCTCGTCGATGCCGCCTTCCTCGCATTGGTCGTCGCCGCCGCGACGCGCGAGATCATCGCGGGCGGCAATTGGCGCAACCTGCCGGTAGTGGGGCTGGTGCTCGCTCTGCTCGCAGGCAACATCGCCTTTCATGTCGAAGCGCATTACGCGGGAGCGGCCGACGTCAGCATCCGCGTCGGCATCAGCGTGGTCGTTCTGTTGATCGCGTTGATCGGCGGCCGCATCATTCCGAGCTTCACCCGCAACTGGCTGGTCAAGTTCAATCCCGGCCGCCTGCCCGTGCCGTTCGGACGCTTCGACGGAGCAGTGATCGGATGCAGTGCGCTCGCGCTCATCACGTGGATCGTGGCGCCATTGAATGCCGTCACGGGCATCCTGATGGCACTCGTCGGCGGACTGCATGTGGTGCGGCTTGCGCGCTGGGCCGGTGATCGCACCTCCCGCGAGCGGCTGCTCGTGATCCTGCATGTCGGCTATTCCTTCGTGCCGTTGGGCTTTGTCCTCAATGCCATCGCCGGTTTCGGTGAGCTGCCGCCAAGCGCCGGCATCCACGCCTGGATGGCGGGTGCGGCGGGAACCATGACGCTCGCGGTGATGACCCGCGCGAGCCTCGGCCATACCGGACAGGCCTTGACGGCTTCGCCGGCAATCCAGGGAATCTATGCTGCGATCGTGATCGCGGCTCTGACCCGGGTCGCTGCCGTGATGTGGCCTGCGCACGGCGATGCGCTGCTGCAAATCGCTGCCTGCGGCTGGATCGTTGCGTTCCTTGGCTTCGCGATTGCCTTCGGTCCGTTGCTGGCCGGTCGTCCCCGGCGCGCTCTGGCCGTCATGGGCGTGCCGTCGCCGGCACGCTGAGCCCATGCTACCGACGCCGCGGGGATTTCAGCCGGTTTCACCGCGTCTCGCCCCTGGCCTTGAAGGCCGCCGGGCAAAGCGTTCAGCGGTCACGGGGCCGCCTTAGCGGCGTCCCACCGAAGCCTCAATCGAACCAGTTCCTTCCCTGCCGCGTCCAATCACGATGGCGAGGCATTTCATCGCGCGCGCCCGGCTGGAAGCGCGGTGGTACTGGCAGGAGGGACTTTATGCGCATCACCGCAAAATGGTTGGCAACCACGAGCTTGGTCCTCGTGACCTTTGCCGTCGCATCTGGATCGTGGGCGGCGAACGTGGATACCAATTCGGCGATCGACACGGTCACCGTCTATCCCGACGGGGCCACCGTCACCCGCGTCATTTCCTTGGATCTCGTCTCCGGTGACTCGACGCTGGTCGTAAGGGATTTTCCGCTCTCGCTAGATCCGTCGTCCCTCCGCGTCGAAGGCGAGGCGGGTGCCAAGCTCACCATCGGCACGATCGATGCGCGGCCGCCGAAGGCGGCGCCGCCGGTCAATCTGCCCGAACTCGACAAGCGTATCGAAGCGCTGAAGGACCAGCGCGCGGACCTGCAAGGCGCAATCGAATCGGCCGCAGCGCGACGCAAATTCGCGCAGCATTTCGCCGAAACCTCTCCCGCCGGACTTGGCGACAAGGGCGAGGCGAGGCCGATCACCGAGTGGCGCGCCGCCTTTGCGGCGGTCGGGGAGGAGGTCGCGATCGCGGACACCACCATCCGCGAGGCCACGCGAAAACAGCGCGAACTCGATCGTCAGATCGCGCAGCTGGAGGCCGAGCGCTCGGCCAAGCCGCCAAACAAGCTGGAAGTGCGAATCGATGTCGCCTCGGCCGCCCCGACCAAGGCGACGCTGCGCGTGACCTACACGGTGCGCAGCGCACGCTGGACGCCGCTTTACGATGCCCGGCTCGACACCGGAGCCAAGGACCGTAAGCCGCAGCTCGAACTGGTGCGCCGTGCGGAGGTCACGCAGTCGACCGGTGAGGACTGGTCCAACGTGACACTTGGCGTCTCCACGGTCCGCATCAGCCGCGGCGGCAGTGCTCCGGAGCTGAACTCGCTGGTTGCGCAATATCCGCAAGTCCCCAAGCCGCTGGCGCTCGGCACGGCGTCCGATCTGGCGCGGCCGGCTCCGATGACGCGCCAGGCGCAATCGCCGTCGATGGCCAAGATCGCCGAGGCGGCCGAGTCGCGCGAGCGCGCCGACGAGCAACAGGCCGTCGCCGAGATCGGCGATTTCCAGGCCACCTTCAAAATTCCGGGCCGCGTCAGCCTCGGCGCCGCCGAGGGCGCCAAGAGCCTCCGTATCGCCTCGATGAATGTTCCCGCCGATCTCGCAGTGCGCGCGGCACCGGTGCTCGACCCGACCGCCTTCCTCGAAGCCAGCTTCAAGCAGACCGATGACACGACCCTGCTGCCCGGCAAGGTCGCGATCTACCGCGACGGCATCTTCGTCGGCCGCGGCAAGATCACGGCGTCCGCCAGGGACGACATCGTGCGCCTCGGCTTCGGCGCCGACGAGAAGGTCAAAATCCAGCGGGCCGTGCTCAAGCGAAACGAAGGCTCGGCAGGTCTCCTGGTGACGACGTCGAAGACCGACGAGCGCTCGTTCAGGACCACGATCCGCAATGGCCATGACTTCCCGATCAAGGTGGCGATCGAGGATCAGTTGCCGGTCAGCGAGAACGAGGACATCGTGGTCGAGATGCTGCCCTCGAGCACTCAGCCCACCGCAACCAACATCCGCGACAAGCGCGGTGTGCTGGAATGGTCGTTCGACGCCAAGCCCGGCGAGATCAAGGACATCAACTTCGCTTGGCGCATCCGCTGGCCGAAAGACAAGAGCGTGGTCATCGTGCCGGCAGGTTAGGTCGTTGTGTCCTCACCTCTCCCGGAGGGAGAGGTGAGGCGCCGCCCGCATCGATTGCGGCAGCACGAAAGGCACTCCGCCGCCGTCCTGATGCACGACGGCATCGATCTCGAAGATATCCCGGATGGTCTCGCGTGTGACAATCTCCGCGCGCGGCCCGTCGGCGGCGAGCTTGCCGCCGGCCAGCACGACGAGGCGGTCGGCGAAGCGGATCGCGAGATTGAGATCGTGCAGGATCGCGATCACGGCGGTGCCGGCGGCTGCGCGGCGGCGCGCCGCTTCGACGAGGTCGATCTGGTGACGCAGATCGAGGCTTGAGGTCGGCTCGTCCAGCAGCAGCAGCCCAGGCCCATGCTCGGCCTCGCCGCAGGCGAGTTGCACCAGCACGCGGGCGAAATGGGCGCGCTGCTGCTCGCCGCCCGACAGCGTCGGCAATTGCCGTTCGCGGAAATGTGCGAGGCCGACTTCGTCCAGTGCGGCGTCGACGAGCGGCGCAGCATCACGAAGGCTGCGCTCGCCTGCTCCCATCAGCACGACCTCCTCGACCGTGAACGGGAAGGTGACGTTGATGTGTTGAGAGAGCATCGCGCGTCGCGCGGCAAGCTCGCGCGGCGTGAAGCTGCCGATGTCGCGCTGCATCAGGCGCACCTCGCCTGCGCTCGGGCGGAGATCGCCGGAAAGCAGCCGCAGCAGCGTCGACTTGCCGGCCCCGTTCGGGCCGATGATGGCGACCATTTCACCCTCTGCCACCGTCAGGCTGGCGCCATCGAGCAGCGTCGCCCGGCCGGCGCGCTTGCTCAGGTGTCGCGCCTCGATTACGACGGTCATAGCGCGGTGAGCCCGCGCTGGCGCAGCAGGATGAAGAGAAAGACGGGCGCGCCGACGGCCGCGGTCAGGATACCGATCGGCATCTCGGCCGGGGCCACGATGGTGCGCGCCAGCGTGTCGGCGCCGACCATGAGGACCGCGCCGAGCAGCACCGAGGCCGGCAGCAGCAGCCGATGCGCCGGCCCGATCACGAGGCGGAGCAGGTGCGGCACGACGATGCCGACGAAGCCGATGACGCCGCTGATCGACACGGCAACGCCGGTCATGGCGGAAACCATGACGATCGAGATCCGCTTCAGACGCTCGACGTCGACCCCGCCGTGAAAGGCGTCGGCCTCGCCGAGCACCAGCAGATCGAGACCGCGCGCGATGAGGGCGCAAGCTGCGAGTCCGATGACGAGGACCGGCGCGAGCACGGCGGCCTTGGTCCACGTCGCGCCGCTCATCGAGCCGAGCATCCAGAACGTGATGTCGCGGAGCTGACGATCGTCGGCGATGAAGACGAGCAGGCCGATGCCGGCATTGGCGATGGCGGTGATGGCGACGCCGGCGAGCAGGAATACTGCGATCGAGGTCCGCCCCGAGCGGCTGGAGATGCCGTAGAGAATTGCGGTGGTCGCCAGCGAGCCTGCGAAGGCCGCGAGCGGCAACAGCTCGGTCTGAAGAAAGCGCACCGCCTCGCCGAAGCGCGAATCGGTGAAGACGATCGCGCTTGCGGCCGCGAGCGCGCCGCCGCTGGAAACGCCGACCAGGGCCGGATCGGCAAGCGGGTTGCGAAACAGCCCCTGCATGATCGCGCCGGCCGCCGCGAGCAGACCGCCGATCATCGCGGTCGCGGCGATCCGGGGGATGCGGATCGACCACAGCACGAGCTGGTCGCGGGCGGTCATGGCAGTGTTCTCGCCGGCAATCCCGAGCGCGGCAGGCAGGCGGGAGAGGGGGATGCCGGCGGCACCGACCGTCAGCGCGACGATTGCGGCGAGCAACAGCACCACGAGCAGAAGGGAGATCGCGAACGAAGCAGACCGCCGTCCGCCGCTTCGTCGCGGGCTCCGTTGTGCGATCCCGACAGCCACGCTCATTGGCGGCAGTTCGCGGCTGACAGAGCCGACGTGAAGGTGCCCCGGTCTGCCAACGCCGGGTAGAGTTTGACCGAGAGATCGCGTGCCGCGGCTGCCGTCCGCGGCCCGAAGCCGAGCAGATAGAGCCCGTCCATGCTGACGAAGCTCTTGTTGGCCGCAACCGGCGTCAGTGCGAATCCGGGATGGGCATAGATTGCTTCGGCCTGGAGCGAATCCTTGCCGCGCTCGATCGACAGCACGACGTCGGGCTTTGCGGCCACGATGGCCTCGTCGCCGATGATCTTGTAACCGTCGTAATCGTCGACGGCGTTGGCAGCGCCGGCGAGCTGGATAATCTCGTCGGCCGCAGTCTTGTGGCCGGCAACCATCGCCCGCCCGTTCTGGAGCGACATCACGAACATCACGCGGACCGGCTTCGTCACCTTGGCGCGCAGCGCGCGGAGTTGCGCAAGATCGGCCGCGACCGCGGCGCTCAGGCATTCGGCTCGCTCGTCGACGCCCATGGCATGGCCGACCAGCTTGATCTTCTCGATCAGGCCGTCCTCGGAGAAAGTCTCGGGCACCAGCACCAGAGGCACCTTTGCCGCCTCCAGGATCTCCATGGTCTCGCGCGGGCCCGATCCCTGGATTGCCAGGATCAGCGTGGGGTTGAGCCCCAGCACGCCCTCCGCGGAGATCTGGCGCATGTAGCCGACGTTCGGTTTGTCGTGCAGCGCCGCCGGCGGATAGAGGCTCGTGGTGTCGACACCGACCAGCCGGTTCTCCAATCCGAGCGCATAGAGGATCTCGGTGATGGCGCCACCGATCGAGACCGTGCGCGCGAAGTCGTTGACGGCGATGTCGCGATTGCGCGCATCATGCACGATGATACCGGCGGCATGCGCACCGGACACGAGCGCGAACGTGCAGGAAAGTGCGACGCTTGCAAGGGTGCGACAAAATGCCATTGCAGTTTACTTCGTCAGGATCAGCTTGTTCTGCGACGTGAGGCGCAGGCGATAGCTGTCGTCGCCATGCGCGATGATGATCTCGCGTTCGGCCGCAAACAGCTCACGGCTGTCGATCCGGCTCCCTCGCATCGTGAGGGTTCTCGTTGTCGCAGAAGGGCTTCCCGCCGGCCCTGCCGCGACGCCGCTGCTGTCTCCCGATGTTGCTGACATTGTGCTGTGATGCGCTTTCGAAATTTTCAGATGCGTGCTGCTTTGTACAAGCGGCGCGAGGCGCATTCCAACGGCGGCAATTTACAATCGATATAAACTGCAACGCGACGTCATTGACCGTCAGAGTGTTGCCAAGTTACCAGTTGCGGCAGCGGGTAACTTACCCGCGGCTTTCAGCCAGCCAGTCGTTCGCGTTGCGAACGCACGCCAGCCAAAGACTCCAAAACTAAAGTGAAGTGCAGGCTGGGGCTGATATGGCTGGCGGGGCTAGGTATTCGCGCGCCCTGATTTTCGGCGCGTCGGTGGTTTCAATTGCGGCGGTGATGGCGGAGGGCAGTCTCGCGCAGACTGCCTCTCGGCCAGCGGAAGACGGGTCGTCGGAAAGGCCGAAGCAGGCCAAGCGCAAGCCGCAAGTGGCGCAGCAGGCAACGCCCGAGGTGATGAACGCCCGCGCTCAGGTGGGCGCCGCTGCGCCCGTTCAGGTGCTCGACACCATCACGGTTGCCGCGACCAAGACCAAGGAGCGCGCAATCGACGCGCTGGCGCCGGTCAGCTCGATTTCGCTCGACCAGATTCAGGGCATCCAGCCGAACCGGCTGTCGGGCATCTTCTATGCCGTGCCAGGCGTGTCGTTCCAGGAGCGCGGTGACGATCCCGCGACCGTCGTCAACATCCGCGGCTTGCAGGACTTCGGCCGCGTCGCGGTCGTCGTCGACGGCGCGCGGCAGAACTACCAGCGCACCGGCCATAATGCCAACGGCTCCTTCTTCCTCGATCCTGAACTGATCGGCGGCGTCGATGTGGTGCGCGGCCCGACCGCCAACATCTATGGCTCGGGTGCGATCGGCGGCTTGGTCTCGTTCCGTACCAAGGACATCAATGACGTGCTGCGTCCCGGCGAGCGCTGGGGCGTCGATCTCTCGGGCTCTTACGGATCAAACAACAATCGCGGCCTGGGCTCCGTGTTCGGCGGCGTGCGCGCAACGCCGGACGTCGACATCTTCGGTGGCGCGGTCTATCGGACCCAAGGCAACTACAAGGACGGCAACGGCACCGAGATCGGCAACACCGGCAATCAGGTCGAATCCGGGTTGATGAAGCTCACCGTGCGGCCCGCCCTCGGCCATGAGGTGAAGTTCGGCGCCGTCTTCCAGGACTTTCAGTACGATGTCGGCCAGTTCAATCGCGGCCCGGTCGCAACGGCGGCACAGCGCGCCCTCTATCAGGGCTCGTCAGTCTATGCTTCCGACACGAAGAACTACACCGGCACTGTTACGTGGAACTATTCGCTGCCCAGCGACAATCTGTTCGACTGGCACATGTCGCTCTACGGCAATCGCGTCGACAACGACCAGACCAAGACCTATCACTACTCGACCTCGGGCGCGGCCTATTGCGGCGCCGGAAATTTCGGCAACAACATCTCGGGCTGTGTCGGCGACACGCGCGGCTATGTGCTCAACACCTACGGCATCGACGTCAACAATACCACGCGCTTCAACGTGGGCGACTGGCGCAATGCGGTCACTTGGGGTGTCGATGCCTTTCAGGACGACGTGATCACGACCGACAGCCGCGGAAATTCCAACATCACCACGCCGAGCGGCATCCGTACCGTGTCCGGCGGTTTCATGCAGTTGAAGCAGAACTACAGCAACTGGTTCGAAGCGGTGAGCGCGGTCCGCTACGACCGCTATGACCTGGACTCCGGCAATACGCACGCCGGTGGTGACCGCTTCTCGCCGAAGATTACCCTCGGCGTGACGCCGGTTCCGGGCTTCCAGCCCTATGTGAGCTACGCCGAGGGCTATCGTGCTCCGTCGATCACCGAGACGGTGATCTCCGGCGCGCATGCGACCGGTGGCGGACCTGCCTTCTTCCCATGTCCCGATGGCACCGTCGGCCTGTTCTGCTTCCTGCCCAACCCGAACCTGCGTCCGGAGGTGGGCAAGAACAAGGAGGTCGGCTTCAACCTGAAGTTCGACAACATCTTCAGCGCCAACGACTCGTTCCGCGGCAAGATCAATCTGTTCCGCAACGACGTCAGCGACTACATCGATCTCGTCGCTTCGGCGCCGACGCCGGTGCCGCCGTTCGGCTCGTTCAGCCAGTACTACCAGTACCAGAACATCGCCAACGCCCGCATCCAGGGCTTCGAGGCGGAGACCATGTATGATGCCGGAAGCTGGTTCATTGGTGTTGCCGGTCACTATATCCAGGGCAAGAACGTCGCCACCAATATCGGCCTGGCCACCATCACTCCGCGCAAGGTCGTTACGACCGGCGGCGTACGCCTGCTCGATCGCACGCTGATCCTGACGGCGCAGTGGGCTTCGTTCGGCGCCAACAACGATGTGCCGGCCGGCTATCTGCCTTCAACGGGATACGAACTGGTCAACCTGTACCTGACCTACAACGCGACCAGGGACATCGTGTTTACGGCCTCGATCGACAATCTCTTGAACCAGTACTACCGGCCTTACGCCATTCCGGGCAGCTCGACCGACGGCACGTCGCAGAACGACGTGCTGTGGTCAAGCCCGGGACCGGGCAGAGTCTACAAGGCCGGAATGAAGATCCACTTTGGAGGTGCGTAAGCCTGAAGGCGCCGCAGCACCACAACCTCCGCCGGGCCGCGCTGATGCTCCAGTGCGGCTTCGGCGCGTTTTCGACTTGATAGCAAGGAGAGACCTGCATGTTCATCGCAATGAATCGCTTTCAGGTGAAGCCCGGCCAGGAAGCCGCTTTCGAGACCGTCTGGCGGACCCGGGAGTCCTATCTCGGCGGCATGGCGGGCTTCGTCGAATTTCATCTGCTCAAGGGGCCGGTCGCCGAGGACCACACGCTCTATTCCTCGCACACGGTGTGGGTCGACAAGGCGGCTTTCGAGGCCTGGACGCGCTCGGAGGAATTCCGCCGCGCCCATGCGCGCGCCGACAACAAGACCGGCGAAAGCCTCTATCTCGGCCACCCCAAGTTCGAGGGGTTCAAGGTCATCATGACCGAGCGCAAGGCGAGCGCGGCTGCCTGAGACGGCTGGTTGAGGAGAGCCAGACATGCTGAGCACCGATCTCGCCGACCTCAAGGCGTATATGGCCGACAATCCCGGTGCGGTGATCGAGGATGTCGCGCGCGAGCGCAGCGTCACCCCGCGCGCGGTGATCGAAGCGCTGCCGCCCTCCATGGTGCGCATGGGAGGCGGCGAACATTTCGCCGCCGTCATGCAGGACATCGCACAATGGGGCGAGGTCACGCTGATCGTTCACACGGACGATGCGATCTTCGAGTTCACAGGTGGAATTCCGGCGGGTGAGATCGGCCGCGGCTATTTCAACCTGATGCAGCCCAAGGGCCTGCACGGCCATCTGCGCCACGAGCGCTGCGCGGCCGTAGCCTTCGTCGAGCGGCCGTTCATGGGCAAGACGTCGGCATTCGTGGCGTTCGTGAACGCGGACGGTGGCATCATGTTCAAGGTCTTCGTCGGACGCGATGAGACCCGGGCGCTGCGGGCGGATCAATTGGTGCGGTTTCGCCAGCTTGCGGACCAAATCGCGGCAGCGCCCGCCGCGTGAACTGCTTCAACCTGTCGGGAGATCAGGATGCAGAGCATTCTCAGGCTTCGGCACGTGATCCTAACCATCGTGCTGGCGCTCGCGCCGGCACCTGCCTTCGCCATCGACGAGGCGCTCTTGCCGCGCAATCTGTCGCCTTGGGGCATGTTCGTCGGTGCCGACATCGTCGTGAAGGTCGTGATGGTCGGGCTCGCCATCGCCTCGCTGGCGACATGGACGGTTTGGCTGGCGAAGACCATCGAGCTGCGCCGCAAGGGCTCGCTCGCCTTGCAGCGGACGCGCGCGCTCGAAGGCAACATGACGTTGGCCGAGGCGTCCGCGCGGGCCGGCGACGCGCGCGACGCGGTCGCCCAGTTGATCCGGTCCTGCGCCAGGGAAGCGGAGCTCTCCGGTGGCATCCTTGACGACGGCCTCCAGGAGCGTGTGGCACTGCGGCTCGAGCGGGTGGAGGCAGCCATGTCGAGGCAGATTGCGCGCGGCACCGGTGTGCTCGCGACCATCGGCGCCGTCGCGCCGTTCGTTGGCCTGTTCGGCACCGTCTGGGGCATCATGAACGCCTTCATCGGCATCTCCGAGAGCCACACCACCAGCCTTGCGGTCGTCGCGCCCGGCATTGCGGAGGCGCTGCTTGCCACCGCGCTCGGGCTTGTCGCCGCGATCCCGGCGGTCGTGATCTACAATCACCTCGTCCGCGGCATTGCCAATTACCGTGCCCTGCTCGCGGACGCCTCGGCGCAGCTCATGCTTCTGGTGAGCCGCCAGCGCGACCACGGCCATTTCCGTCTGGCGCGGGCGGCGGAGTAGGGCCATGGCCGTAAAGCTCGGGGCATCGAAGCTCGGCTCGCGCGGGGACAGGAGCGATCTCGACCTCAGCCACGAGATCAACGTCACGCCGTTCATCGACGTGATGTTGGTGCTGCTGATCATCTTCATGGTGGCCGCACCGCTCGCGACCGTCGATATCGGCGTCGACCTGCCGGCGACCGCCGCCCAGCCCGCGCCGCGGCCGGACAAGCCGGTCTTCGTCACCGTCAAGCCGGACCTTTCGATCGCCGTGGGTGAGGATTTCGTGGGGCGCGACACGCTCAGTGCTTCACTCGATGCCGCCACCAAGGGCCGCAAGGACGAGCGCATCTATCTGCGCGCCGACAAGGCCGTCTCCTATGGCGACCTGATGGAGGTGATGAACAGCCTGCGCAATGCCGGCTATCTCAAGGTCGCTCTCGTCGGCCTCGACGGACGAAGCTGATGGCCGCGAGCGCCTTCGTCCTGCACGAGCCGCTTGGCGAGCGCGAGGGCACGCGCTGGGGGGGCTCGGCGGTCGTGATCGTCGTGCTGCATGTGGCAGCCGCGCTGCTCGCCATGAGCTGGCTCAAGTCGCAGCCCGAGCAGGGCGTCAGCCTGCCCGCGATCATGATCGACATGTCGCCGGTGACTTCGGCTCCGCAGCCGACGCTGGATGACGTCGCGCCGGGGCCGGTGATGCAGGAGGCAGATGCATCGCCGCCCGAAGCCGTGAAGCAGCAGGCTGTCGAGGAGACCATCGCGCCGACGCCGCCGCAGGAAGCGCCGGAGGTGGTCGCCCCACCCGAGCAGAAGCTGGAGCCGACCCCAGCAAAGCCTGAGCCCGCAAGAATCGTGCCTGTCGAAAAACCTGCGCTCGAGAAGCCTAAAGTGATCCGCCGCGAGGCCAAGAAGCCGTCCAACGCAACTCCGGCGCCGCGTACCAGCGCACCACCGCGCGCCGAGCGCGAGGCGCCGATGGCTTCCGCCATGAGTGCGGGTGCGACGGCCTCCGCGATCGCATCCTATAATCAACGAGTCCGTGCGCATCTGATGCGCTTCCATCAATATCCGTCGGCCGGAGGCGGCCAGCGCGGTGTCGCAAGGCTCAGCTTCACCATCAGCCGCAGCGGGCAGGTGACTTCGAGCCGCCTTGGCGGCTCATCGGGCGTCGCGGCCTTCGATGCTCAGGCCATGTCCATGCTACGCCATGCCGCGCCGTTCCCGCCGTTTCCGGATGAGATCAGGAACGGCTCGATGAGCTTTGCGATTCCGGTGGAATTTACGGTGAGGTAGTCCCCCGCTGTCACGCCCGGTCAAGCCGGGCGATGACAGTTGAAGGAGACGGGCTTTACTTCGCCTTCAGGAAATCCGCGACCTCGAGCAGTACGAACTCGTTGTCGTCGGCCTTGTTGGGGTCGCGGCTGGAAGAGAACGGCAGGTTGTTGTCGTTGCCGACGATGATGTGGGTACCGTCGACGCGATCGACGTTCTCGATGGTGAAGAACGGGAAGGTGTAGACCCCGTCGTTGAGCGGCTTCCTCGCCTTCTTGTCGGGATCCTTGATCTTCATCAGGTCGATATAGCCGATCTTGCGCACCGGCTTGCCGATATTGGCGTCGGTGAGCTCGATCTTGTAGATGCGCTTGAACTTGGCCAGGTCGGGAAAGCAATTCTCGCCGCGCTTGCCTTGCGGGCAGGCCTTGTCGGACGTGCCCTCGCCGTTGTCGCGTTCGATGATGAGGCCGGAGGCCTGATCGATCATGTTGAAGTCGCCGATGGCGTTGCCGTTCTGCTCGAACACATACTGCCAATGGCGACCAGTGAATTTCTGGGCGGCGACGTCGAATTCGAGAATGCGGGCCGCTTCCCTGCCGTCGACCTTCTCCCAGTCCTTTTTATCGCCGTCCCACAGCGGTCCTTCGAGCAGGCCGTAGAGGAATTTTCCGTCCTTGGAGGACGCAAAGCCCTCATAGCCCTTGGAGCGACGGAGATTGACGTTGGTGTAGGTCGCGCCCGGCGCGGCCGGCGTTCCAACCGCCCAATTGTCCGGCGAGCGCACCGGCTTGCCGTCGGCAACCGTATCGAACACGCCGAGGATCTTGCCGGTCTTGTCCGCCTTCAGGATGTACGGACCGAACTCGTCGCCGATCCAGAAGGTATCGCCGAGGATCTGGAAACCCTCGGTGTCGAAATCGGAGCCGGTGAGATAGCGCTTCTGGGTGTCCTCATGCAGGATGCGGAACGGAACCTTCTTGTCGGGATCGTGCAGGAAGATGGTCTCCAGCCGCTCGATCTTGCCGCTCGCCCAATCCATCTTGTAGCGGTTCAGGTAGAGCATCGAATCCGGCGAGTTGGCGCGGGCGCCCATGCCGTTGTCGGTGATCACCCAGAACGTGCCGTCGGGCATGGTCTTGATGCCGGAGTGGCCCTGCAACGGCTGGCCCTTGAAAGGCAGCGAGACGCCGGTCGGCCGCTCATAGGACTTGCCCATCACGGTGCCGAGCGCTTCGACCCGCTTGCCGCTGGTGTATTTGCCTGCGGATTTAAGGTCGGCGGGTGCGTCAGCCGGTGCATCGATGAACGTTTCGGCCGGCATCACCACGTGGCCGGCGAGCTTGGCCGGGAATTCGCCTTCGCTCTGCGCCAGCGCGGAGCTGGCGGTGAGAATGATCGTTGCGACGGTGCTGAGAAAGGTCGCGCGCATGTGCGTCTCCTGTTGGCGGACGCACGCCTTATGCGGTTCGCGTGTTGCAGTATTGTGAAGCCGGGCCAAACGCCGCAGCGCACTCCCCCTCTCCCCGCAAGGACGTGGAGAGGGGGGCGAGCGAGTCGCGAGCTACTCCTTCACCGCGCCGGTCAGCGAGGACACGTAGTAATCCACGAAGAGCGAGTAGAAGATCGCGACCGGCAGCGAGCCGAGCAGCGAGCCCGCCATCAGCGCGCCCCATTGGTAGACGTCGCCGGTGACGAGCTCGGTCAGGATCGCGACCGGCACGGTCTTGTTGGCGCCGCTCTGGATGAACGCGAGCGCATAGATGAACTCGTTCCAGGACAGCGTGAAGGAGAAGATGCCGGCCGAGATCAATCCGGGCACGGCGAGCGGCAGCGTGATCCGCCGCAGAATCTGCAGCCGTGTGGCGCCGTCGACCAGCGCGCATTCCTCGAGCTCGTAGGGGATCGACTTGAAGTAGCCGATCAGGAGCCAGGTGCAGAACGGCACCAGGAAGGTCGGATAGACCAGGATCAGAGCCATCGGGCTGTCGAACAAGCCGAACTGCACCACCACGGTCGCAAGCGGGATGAACAGGATCGACGGCGGCACGAGATAGGCGAGGTAGATGCCGAGGCCGACATAGGGACTGCCGCGGAAGCGCAAGCGTTCAATGGCATAGGCCGCGAGCGTGCTCGCGACCAGCGACAGCGTGGTCGATCCGATCGCCACCAGCATCGTCGTCCACAGCCAGTGAGGATAGGCGGTGTTGAACAGCAGATGCTTGATGTGCGCCAGCGTCGGCGAGGAGATCCAGAACGGGTTGTGATCCTTGTAGTTCATCAGCTCCGCGTTCGGTTTGAACGACGTGATCGCCATCCAGTAGAACGGGAACAGAAGAATCAACACGAAGCAGCCGAGCGGCAGATAAATCATCATCAGCCGCCGCAGCCCGGAATCCCAGGCCATGGTATCGGGCGCCGCCTTCGCGTCCGCGACGGCCGGTTGGACGGCACTATCAGTCATTGCTTTCTCCCTGCTGCCATTTGCGGCGCGCGAGGCCGAAATATGAGAACAGCGTCGCGAATACCAGGAACGGTATCATGGACACCGCGATCGCTGCACCTTCGCCGAGCTCGCCGCCGGCGATGCCCCGCTGGAAAGCCAGTGTTGCGAGCAGGTGAGTCGAGTTGCCGGGGCCGCCGCGCGTGATGGCATAGACCAGCTGGAAGTCGGTGAAGGTGAAGATGATCGAGAACGTCATGACGATGGCGAGGATCGGCATCATCATCGGAAACGTAATGTAGCGGAAGCGCTGCCAGGCGCTGGCGCCGTCGAGCATCGCCGCCTCGTACAGCGAGGGCGAGATGGTCTGCAGTCCTGCCAGCAGCGAGATCGCGACGAAGGGAATGCCGCGCCAGATATTGGCGGCGATCAGCGAGAAGCGCGCCGGCCAGGGCGAACCGAGGAAGTCGACGTTGCTGTCGCGCCAATGCAGCACGTCGACAAGCAGGTAGGAGATGATCGAGAACTGCGGATCGTAGATCCACCAGAACGCCAGCGCCGAGAGCACGGTCGGCACGATCCAGGGCAGCAGGATGATCGCGCGCAGGATGCTCTTGAACGGAAAATGGTTGTTGAGCAGCAGCGCCAGCCAGAAGCCGAGCGCGAACTTCCCGAACGTCGCGACCGCCGTGTAGAGAACGCTGTAGAACACCGCGTTCCACCACAGGGAGTCGGTGAGCAGGTATTGGAAGTTTTCGATCCCCACATAGATGCCGCTGCGGCCGATCGTGGTGTCGGTGAAGGCGAGCCAGATGCCGAGACCGAGCGGATAGGTCAGGAACACCGTCAGCAATCCGATCGCGGGCGCGAGGCACATCACGATCAGGAACGGCTTGTAGTCGAACAATCGCACCAGCCAGTTCGGCTGCCGGGCCGCTACGCCATGCGTTGAAAGAGCGGTTATGGACATCGGACCTTTGTCTTTTCAGGGCTCCAAGGTCATTCCGGGGCGATGCGCAGCACCAACCCCGGAATCTCGAGATTCCGGGCTTTGCTTGCGCACCATCCCGGAATGACGTCAGGTCAGCCGCCTAACGGTTCTGCCGCCGGAAGTACCGCTTGCAGCGTTGCTCGGCTTCTGCGGCCGCGGCCTCCGGCGTGGCGGTGCCGGTGGCAACGGCCGAGAACATCTGGATCAGCACGTAGTCTGCGCTGACGGCGCCCGTCGCCGTCGAGATCGGGCCCTTGTAGCCGTCGTAGTAGGGGCTGTTCATCGTGTCCTTGAACAGTTTCACCTTGGGATCCTGCGACCACACGGCGGCCTCGGCATAGGCGGCCAACGGCTGGGACCAGTAGCCGGAGTTGGCGTTGAGCCACGGCTCGTACTGGTCCTTCTCCAGCATGTATTGCAGGAAGGCCTTCGCCGCGTTGGGATATTGGCTGTGCTTGAACACCATGGCGTTCAGCGTCAGACCTGCCATGGGCGAGATCTTCGCAAGGCCCTTGGGCAGCAACTGATGCTCGCTGTCGTCGGCGATCGCCTTGGTCGCCGGATCGTTCTTCAGCGAGAAGTACAGCGAGACGCCATTGGCGGTCAGCGAGATCTCCTGCGAGGAATAGGCGCGATTGTTGCTGACGTCATTCCAGGAGGGAGTTCCGGCGATGAAGGTCGGGTACAGCTTCTTGACCCAGTTCAGCGCGGCAATCGTCTCCTTGCTGTTGATGACGACGTTGCCTTCCTCGTCGAGCAGGGAGCCGTTGTGCGACCACAGCGCCCAGTTCGCGAAGCCGTTGCCGTCGCCCTTGGCGTTACCCAGTGCGAAGCCGGCCGGTTTGCCGGCCTTGTGCAGCTTCTGGCACAAATCGAGGATTCCGGCATGGTCCTCCGGCACCTTGTCGAAGCCGACCGATTGCAGGATCGACTTGCGGTAGATCAGGGGCCCCGCGGTGGCGCCGAACGGCAGTCCGATCCAGGCGTTGCTCTTGTTCTTCTTGCCATAGCGCTGCGCCAGCGGCAGCCAGCCTCCATACTTCTTGCCGACATAGTCGGCGACATCGGTCAGCTCGATCAGCTTGTCGATATAGATGTGCGGTGCATCGGAGAAACCGATGATGATGTCGGGGCCGGCGCCGGAATTGGCGGTCACCGCGGTCTGCTGGTTGATGTCTTCCCAGCCGACGAAGTCGACCTTGACCTCGACGCCGGTCTCCTTGGTGAATTTTGCGGCGTTGGCGCGGAACACGTCCTCGTCGGCCTGGACGAAGCGCACCGGGCGCAGCATGCGCAGGGTGGCACCTTTCTCGATCTCTCGCTTCGGTGCCGCAACGTCCGCGGCCTTGATCGTCGATTGCGCTGGTTGCGCTGCAGCACCGGTGGCCGCGAGCGTTGCAGCGGACAGGCCCAGCGCCAGAGCATCACGACGGGTGATGTCGTTCCTCATCAGTTCCTCCCTTGATGTCTCCCTTCCCGGCGTTGGTCGCCGGTGAAGGGCCGTTTCGGTCGTTGCGCGTTCGCGCCGGCCGCCTAGCTGTTCGGGCCGCGGTCCATGCTGACAGGTTGCCAGCGGCGGAGCGCGGTGTTTTGCAGCACCGACGGATTGACGCAGCTTACCGGCCACATGCCCTGAAGCACCAGTGACAATTCGTAGCCCACGCGGCGCTTGCGCGCCTCGTCAAACCGTGCCGAGGCCGAGGCCACGTGGGCGGTCAGGGTCACGTTCTCCATGCCGAGCAGGGGGTTGTTGTGCGAAGGCGGTTCCTTCTCCAGCACATCGAGGGCGGCGTGGGCGATCCACCCCTCTTGCAGGGCCTTGATCAGGCTCTCCTCGTCCACGGTGGCGCCCCGTCCGGTGTTGATGAAGATCGAGCCTTTCTTCATCTGCCGGAAGTGCTTTTCGGTCAGCATGTGGTGCACTTCGGGCCTCGCGGGCGCGTGCATCGAGACAAAGTCGGATTGCGACAGCACCTCGTTCAGCGTCGCCGGGATGACGCCGTGGTCATACATCAGCGTTTCCTGGATGAAGGGATCGTAGGCCATCATGCGCAGGCCGAACGGCGCGGCACGCTTCGCGACCGCACGCGCGACGCGGCCGAACGAGATGAAGCCGAGCGTCTGGCCCATCAGCCTCGGGATCTTGAGCAGCGCCGGCCGGCCTTCGGCCCAACGGCCGTCACGCACCATCCTGTCCTGCTCGACTAGGCGTCGGAAGCCTGCAAGCAGCAGCATCATGGCGTGGTCGGCGACCTCCTCGATGAAGGTGTCCGGGATGTTGGTGACGGGAATGCCGCGCGCGGTGGCGGCCTTGACGTCCACACTGTCGACGCCGACCGAGCCGAGCGTGATGACCTTGCAGCTTTCGAGCGCGTCGATGATCGACTTGGTGATCGGGATGCCCTTGGCGTAGATGGCGTCGGCATTTTTCGCGGCGGCGATGAACCCGGCCTCGTCGGCGGGCGCCTCAACGATCTCGGCATCGATCGGATCGAGCGCCTCGCGCTCGTAGGAATAATCGCTGCCCGCGACGGTGAAGCTCGCACCCTTCGGCGTCACCACCCTGTATTTCGGCATTTTCTGCTCCCGATTTGGTTGTCGGTTCTTGTTGTGACCCGCCTTCGCGGGCAGGCCTGTGCGTCTTTTACGCGAAATCGGGGCGCTCGCGTACAATTCCAGGTTGTTGCCGCCGAGATAAATTGCCGGTTCTGACGGTGGCGTCCGGGCTTCTACGGAGGCCCGTAAGTAACTTGCTAAGGGCTCTCCCCCTAAGAATCGATTCGATTTTGATCGATCGTGCGTGCCGCTTACCCCGATATTGCTGGAGCCATCCGTGAAATTGAGCAATCTGAAGATCGCCCCGAAGCTCGGCATTCTTGTCGGCGTCACCTTGTTCGGCCTCTGCGTCTCCGGTGTTCTCGCCGGCTACCTGATGAAACAGGAAATGGTGAACGCACGCATCGACCAGGCCAAGTCGATCGTCGACATGGGTCGCAATTACGCGATGGCGCTGAAGAAGCGGGTTGATGCCGGGGAACTGACCAAGGATGCCGCGCTCGCCGACCTTCGCCGCTACGGCAACGCGATGACCTACGACAATGGCTCCGGCTATCTGTTCGGCACGTCCTATGACGGCATCACGCAGCTTGCGCCAGACCCGAAGCAGATCGGCATGAACCGCATGGATGTCGTGACCAACGGGCGCAAGCTGTCCATGGAACTGATGAACGGCGTCAAGGCCAACGGCTCGATCCTGCTGTACTACGACTACGTCAAGCCCGGCCAGAAAACGCTGATCCGCAAGATCGGCTACGCGGTCGCGGTGCCTGGCTTCGACATGTATATCGGCACCGGCGCCTATCTCGACGATATCGACGCCAAGATGGGCCCGGTCTACTGGCTTCTCGGCTTTGCCATGCTCGGCATCATGATCGTTGCTGGCAGCGTCGCCTGGCTGCTCGGGCGCAGCATCAGCCGGCCGCTCGCAATGCTCGGCGCCCGCATGAAGGACCTCGCTGACGGCAAGCTCGACGGTGACATCCCCGGCGTCGGCCGCGGCGATGAAGTCGGCGCGATGGCGGCCACCGTCCAGATCTTCAAGGACAATGCGGTTCGGATCCGCGACCTCGAGAAGACCGAGGCCGATGCCCAGGAACGCGCCGCGGCGGAACGCCGCAAGGCGATGGAAGAGATCGCCAACGACTTCGAGCGCAGCGTCAACGGCATCGTCCGCTCGGTCTCCTCGGCCGCGGCCGGCATGCAGACGACGGCACAGTCGATGACCGCGACCGCCAGCGACGCCTCGTCGCGTGCGGCGACGGTCGGTGCGGCCTCGCAAAAGGCTTCCGGCAACGTCGGCACCGTCGCGGCGGCCGCCGAAGAGCTGTCGAGCTCGGTTGCGGAAATCTCCCGCCAGGTCACGCGTTCGACCGAAGTTGCGAGCCGAGCCGTCAACGATGCGGAGCGCACCAACGCCACGGTGCAGGAGCTCTCCACTGGCGCCGAGAAGATCGGCGAGGTGGTCAAGCTCATTCACTCGATCGCGGCGCAGACCAATCTGCTCGCGCTCAACGCCACCATCGAGGCGGCCCGTGCCGGCGAGTCCGGCCGCGGCTTCGCCGTCGTCGCCTCCGAGGTCAAGGCGCTTGCCAACCAGACCGCGAAGGCGACCGAGGAGATTTCTGCGCAAGTTGCTGCGATGCAGACCTCGACCAGCGATGCCGTCGCCGCGATCGGCGGCATCACCCAGACCATTGCCGAGATGAGCGAGATCACCGCGGGCATTTCCGCATCGATCGAACAGCAGGGGGAGGCGACCCGCGAGATCGCCCGCAACATCCAGTCGGTCGCGGCCGGCTCGAGCGAGATCAATGCCCATATCGGCAGCGTGACCTCGGCCGCGGAAGCGACCGGGAGCGCTGCTAGCGACGTGCTCTCAAACGCCCGCGAACTGGACAACCAGTCCGGCGCGCTGCGCTCGGCGGTTGACAACTTCCTCGCCAAGGTGCGGGCGGCGTAACTCGCCGCGCAAGCTCATCTCGGGCAGTCATTCCGGGGCGATGCGCAGCATCGAACCCGGAATCGCGGGAGTCCGGGGTCACGCTACGCGCGCCCCGGAATGACTGGGCTACTGCTTCTCGATCTTCGCGTTCGTGATCAGCTTCTCCCAAAGCACGAGTTGATCCTTCACGAACGCTTCAAGCTGCTCCGGCGTGCCGGAGAAGGCGTCCATGCCGAGCGTAGCGAGCTTGGCCTTGATCTCCGGGTTCTCGATGATCTTCCGGATCTCGGTGTTGAGCCGCGTCACGATCTCCTTCGGCATGCCGGCAGGGCCGAAATAGCCCTGCCAGGACGAGATGTCGAAATCCGGCACGCCAGCTTCCTGCATCGAGGGCAGGTGCGGCGCCAGCGGCGAGCGGTCCTTGGTGGTGACGGCAAGCGCGCGCAAGGCGTTGCCGTTGACGTGCGGCAGACCGGTCAGGATGTCCACGAACATCATCGAGACGCGGCCGCCCATGACGTCGTTGAGCGCCGGCGGCGAGCTCTTGTAGGGGACGTGCAGGAGGTCGAGGCCCGCATTGTGCGCGAAGGTCGCGCCCGACACGATCGCCGACGATGAGCCCGAGGCGTAGCTCAGCTTGCCCGGATTGGCCTTGCCATAGGCCACCAGCTCACCGACGGTCTTGGCCGGCACTTCCGGATTGATGACCAGCATGAAGGGTAAATCGCCGGTGCGGGCGATCGGGGTGAAATCCTTGACCGGATCGTAAGTGAGGCTCTTGAGCAGATAGGGATTGGCCGAATGCGTGGTGTTGGTCGTCACCAGCAGCGTGTAGCCGTCGGGTGCGGCCTTCGCGACATAGGTGGCGGCAAGCATGCCGTTGGCGCCCGCCTTGTTCTCGATGACGATGCCGACGCCGAGCGCTTGCGACAGGTGCTGCGAGATCAGCCGTGTCGTTGTGTCCGTGCCGCTGCCGGCCGCGAACGGCAAGACCAGCGTGATATTCCGGCTGGGATAATTGTCGGCCTGGGCCGTGGATGCCGCTGCGAGGCAGAGTGCGGCCACACCGACCGTCCGCAGGTTTCGAATCAACGTTGAAATCATCTTTGGTCGTTCCCTTTTTTGGTTGGCGCGGAACCTAGCTCGTCCGAAAAGGATTCGAAAGATGGTCGGAGGTCGTTAATGCGTCCGTCGCGCGGAATTACGTCACCGCGCCGAGCCTTGGCGCGATGCAAGCACGACGCCCGCGAGCACCAGCGCGTAGCCGATCAGATGGAACGGCTGGAGCTTTTCACCCAGCAGCAGGATCGCCATCGCAGAGCCGAACACCGGCACCAGATGGAAGAACGGCGCCGCCCGGTTCGGCCCGATCAGCGCCACGCCCCTATTGAAGAAAAGGTAGGCGAGGGTGGAGGGAAAGATCAGGATGTAGCCCAGCGTCGCCAGCGTCTTCCCGTCGAAGTGCAGCACGTGGCCGCTTGCTGTCTCCCAGATCGCCGTCGGCAGCAGCATCGTCGCGCCGCAGCAGGTGGTGAAGGACAGGAAGGAGAGCTGATGAATCTTCGGCCGCCGCGGAATGAAGGCGGAGTAGATGCCGAACGCCACCAGCGAGGAGGCGAACATGATGTCGCCCCTGTTGAAGCTGATGCTCGCAAGCGCGGCAAGGTCGCCACGCAGGATGATGATCAGCACACCGAAGAGCGAGATCGCGATGCCGCCAAGCTGCGCCCCGGTCAGCCGCACGCCGAACAGCACCAGCGACCACAGCGCCACGAACAGGGGACCCGCCGACTGGATCAGCAGCGCGTTCAGCGCCTCCGTGTACTGCATTGCCCAGTAGGAGATCGCGTTGTTGAAGGCAAAGCCGACCAGCGACAGGAACAGCATCAAGGGGAGGCTCTTGCGCAAGGCAGGCCAGTCGCGCTTCAGATGCTGCCAGGCGAACGGCAACAGGATCAGGAACACGCCGTACCAGCGGATCGTGGTCACCGTCAGCGGCGGCACATGCGCGCCGACATGGCGAGCGAGCACGATGTTGCCGGCCCAGAACAGCGAGGTTAGGCTGAGCAGCAGATAGGGCTGGTTGTTGAGCCAGTTGGCCGGATTCGAGGCCGGTGGCGCGGGCGAAGCGGTCGTCATTGGCGTTGGATGCGAGCTTGCGCCGGATCGCCGCCGTGACACAAGTCACAGCGCCGCAATGCTACAATGCAGGCATGAGCTGAGGAGGTGCCATTGGCGGTCAATATGTTGAACATCGAAGGCCTGGAGCGGCTCGATCCGAGTGCGCCGGTGGTGATGCTGAACCTGATGCGCTTCCACGCGCGTTCGCGCGATGGCAATGGCTCCGGCTGGGACGCGTATCTGCGCTACAGTGCGATCACCGTGCCGATGATCAGGGCGCGCGGCGGCACGTTGCTCTGGACCGGCGAAGCCAAAACGGTCGCCCTCGGTCCGCACGCGGGCAACGCGTGGGATTTCGTTGCGCTGGTCCATTATCCGTCCGTCTCGGCCTTTCTCGACATGATGACGTCGGAAGCCTACGAGCGTGAAGCCGATCCGCATCGCGTCAACGGCTGCGCCGAGCACGTGATCATCGCGACGAGCGAGGCCTACAGCAAGTTCAAGGTGAAATAGCGAGCGCACGCGCCAGCTCGCGCAAAATGCGCCTGTGCTTGGCGCCTACGTCGTCTGCTTCCGCGATGCCACGAACACGCCCGCCAACACCAGCGCGAAGCCGACGAAATGGAAGATCTGCGGGTGCTCGCCGAGGAACACCATCGCCATGACCGAGCCGAACACCGGCACGACGTGGAAGAACGGCGCAGCGCGGTTGGCCCCGATCAGGCGCACGCCGCGATTGAAGCAGAGATAGGCGAGCGCCGACGGAAAGACGGCGACGTAGAACAGCGTCAACAGGTTCGGCCCGTCGAGCTTCATCACGGGCCGCGCGGACAGTTCCCAAATCTCCAGCGGAATCAGGCAGGCGGCACCGACCCCGAACGTGAAGGCGAGGAACGACAGTCCGTGCATCGGCGGCCGCTTCAGGGTCAGCACCGAGTAAAGTGCGAAGATGACGAGCGCGACGATGAAGATGAGGTCGCCCTTGTTGAACTCGATGTTCGACAGCGTGGTGAAGTCGCCGTGCAGCAGGATCGTCAGCACGCCGCACATCGACAGCAGCACGCCGAAAGCCTGCGCCGCGGTGAGGCGGATGCCGAGGATGGCCAGCGACCACAGCGCCACGAGCAGCGGCGCGGCCGACTGGAGCAGCAGCGTATTCAGCGCCTGGGTATGCTCCAGCGCCCAATATTGCAGCGTGTTGAAGGCGCCGATTCCGGTGATCGAGAGCGTGACCATCAGGCCGAGCTTGCCGCGGATGGCCGGCCAGTCCTGCACGAGGTGCTTCCAGGCAAACGGCAGCACCAGCAGGAAGGCGAAGAACCAGCGCAAAAAGGATAGCGTGACCGGCGGAATGTGGCCGGCGGCGAGCCGCCCGACGATGGCGTTGCCGGCCCAGCACAGGGCTGTGATGCTGAGCAGCAGGTAAGGCTGGTTGGCGATCCAGTGATGGCCTGATGATTCGGAGCCCGTGCTCTGGCCGGTGGCGGACATTCTGATTGTTTTGGCTCCGCGTCATGCGCGCCGGGGCCCCGGCCCGGCAAGGTCGGGCCGGCTGACAGCCCGGCAAAGACCCAAAGACACGGAAATCGTGGTTGCATCAACGGGGGCGGGATGCATCGCGACCATGCAGCGGCCGGGATCGGTCTCCCGCTTTGGTCGAGGCTTGCCGATCTGATCCGGCAGCCTTCAGGATTTTCGGGGGATATCAAAGGCTTAAAGTGTCTCTCGGGCCCGGAAAATGCCCCGTTCTTGCTTGCCTAGAGGGGCTGCTTCCTTTATCCGGTTGGCTGCCTTGCGTGCGAGCGGCTCCCGGCCGTCAGCTTGGGTGGCGCATCTAAAATCTTCGAAGGATTACCCGAGAATGGCCAATGTTGTCGTCGTCGGCGCCCAGTGGGGCGACGAAGGGAAGGGCAAGATCGTCGACTGGTTGTCGGAGCAGGCGGATATCGTCGTCCGCTTCCAGGGCGGTCACAACGCCGGCCACACGCTGGTGATCAACGGCAAGACGTACAAGCTCGCGCTGCTGCCCTCCGGCGTGTTGCGCGACCAGAAGCTGTCGGTGATCGGCAACGGCGTGGTGTTCGATCCCACCGCCTTCCTCGACGAGGTCACCAAGCTCAGGGCCCAGGGCGTCGCGGTCTCTCCGGACAATTTGCGCGTCGCCGAGAACGTCACGCTCATCCTGCCGCTGCACCGCGAGCTCGATGCTCACCGCGAATCCGCGAGCGCCGCGACCGCGATCGGCACCACCCGCCGCGGCATCGGACCTGCCTATGAAGACAAGGTCGGCCGCCGTGCCATCCGTCTGATGGACCTTGCCGATCTCGACACGCTTCCGCACAAGATCGACCGCCTCCTGGCGCACCACAATGCGCTCCGCCGTGGCCTCAATCTGCCGGAATTCGACGGAAAGGAGATCCTGAAGGAATTGACCGCGCTGGCGCCGCAGCTGTTGCCCTACGCCGAGACGGTGTGGCGGCTGCTCGACATCAAGCGGCGCGAAGGCAAGCGCATGTTGTTCGAGGGCGCGCAAGGCGCGCTGCTCGACGTCGACCACGGCACTTATCCTTACGTCACCTCGTCCAACACGGTGGCGGCGCAGGCCGCGACCGGTGCCGGCCTCGGGCCGGGCGCGGTCGGCTATGTGCTCGGCCTGTGCAAGGCCTACACGACCCGTGTCGGCCAGGGCCCGTTCCCGACCGAACAGGACAACGAGATCGGCCGCAAGATCGGCGAGCGGGGCCGCGAGTTCGGCACCAATACCGGCCGTCCGCGCCGCTGCGGCTGGTTCGATGCCGTGCTGGTGCGTCAGGCGGTCCGGACCTGCGGCATCAACGGTCTGGCGCTGACCAAGCTGGACATTCTCGACGGCTTCGACACGATCGAGGTCTGCACCGGCTACAAGCTCGATGGCAAGGAGATCGACCATTTCCCGGCCGGCGAGGGCGCCCAAAGCCGGGTCGAGCCGATCTACGAGACCATCGAGGGCTGGAAGGAGCCGACCGCCAGCGCGCGGTCCTGGGCCGACCTGCCGGCCCAGGCCATCAAATATGTCCGCCGGATCGAGGAATTGGTGGGATGCCCCGTCGCGCTGCTTTCCACCAGCCCGGAACGCGAGGATACTATCCTGGTGCAAAATCCGTTTGAGGCTTAACGATCTCTTACCGGGACGCGCGTATAGTTGAGTAGAAATGGCTGATTACTATCCGCTGATCGCCCGCGCTATTGCCGCCCTGGACCCGAATGCTCCCGGCGAGAGCCGTCGCGCGCTCTATGAGCGGGCTCGCACGGCCCTGATCGCGCAGCTGCGCAGTGTGCAGCCGCCGCTGTCCGAGTCCGAGATCACGCGCGAGCGGCTGTCGCTGGAAGAGGCCGTTCGCAAGGTCGAATCGGAGGCTGCCCAACGTGCCCGAGAGGCCTCGCGCCCCGGCGGCGGCGGCCCGCGCTCCGGCGGCAGTGGAGATGCCTTCCGACGCGCCAGCACCCGTGCCGCTGAGGGCAGCCCGGCTGCGGCCCCGCCGCGCACGCGTCCTGCCCCGACCCCGCCGCGAGCCGACCGCCCGTCCTTCAACGTCGATGACCAGGGCGAGACCCCGCGCCCGCCGCGCGCTCCCCGTTTCGACGCCCCGCGCCAGCCGGGCCCCACGGCCCCGCCGCCGACACCTGAGCCGCCGGCCGGCCGCGATCGCGCGGGCGGGCGCCGTCCGCCCGATGTCGGACCTGCCCCGCCGCTGCCGCCGGCACCGGGCGTGCGCGGCTTCCGCGACATCACGGCCGACGCCAATGATCTCGGCGGTGCTGCCGCGCAGGCGAGCCGCGCCGCGCGCCGCACCTATGCCAACGTCCCCTCGCCCTCGCCGGAATTCGACCGGCTGGAGCCGAGCCTGGAAAGCCGCGCCGGCGAGTCCGAGGCGCCCTATTCCTACGACGAATCGATCGAGGAAGCCGAGCGCTACGCGCCGCAGCCGCCCTCGCCCCGTGCGCGCGTCGCCCCCGAGCGCGACGTCAAGAAGCGCGTCCGCACCAGCTCGGCGTTCCCGTTCAAGAGCGCGATTGCCGTCGGCATCGTGCTGATCCTGGTCGGGGCCGGCATCCTCTGGGGCAGGCAGCTGGTCCAGGTCGTCAACGGCTTCTTCAAGCCATCCGCAACGCAGGTGGTGGAGGCGCCGACTCCGGCGCAGCCGCAGAGCAAGCCGAAGATCCCCGATCGCGTCGGCCAGCCTTCGGCGGATCAGCCGGTCGCGCCCGTGGCGCAGAAGGTCGTGCTCTACGACGAGGATCCGTCCGACCCGAAGGGCAAGCAATATGTCGGCTCGGTGGTGTGGCGGCTCGAGCCGATCAAGGCGTCCGGCAACCAGAAGCCCGACGTCGCCGTGCGCGCCGACATCGAGATCCCCGACCGCAAGTTCAAGATGACCATGTCGTTCCGCCGCAACACCGATTCCTCGCTGCCGGCGAGCCACACCGCGGAGCTGACCTTCATCCTGCCGCCGGATTTTCCTGGCGGCAGCGTCTCCAACGTGCCGGGCATTCTGATGAAGTCGAACGAGCAGGCGCGCGGCACGCCGCTCGCAGGCCTCGCGGTCAAGGTCACCGACGGCTTCTTCCTGGTCGGCCTCTCCAATGTCGACGCCGACCGCGCCCGCAACATCCAGCTCCTGAAGGAGCGCTCCTGGTTCGACGTGCCGCTGGTCTACTCCAACCAGCGCCGCGCCATCATCGCCATCGAGAAGGGCGCTCCCGGCGAACGCGCCTTCAACGACGCGTTCGCGCAGTGGGGCGATTGAGTTAGGCGGCCGCCACTTCCGTCATCCCGCGGCATGCGAAGCACGAGCTATGATGCGCAATTGCGCATCTGAGAAGCCATCGTGCAGCGCGTGACGTCGAGACATGGATTCCGGGTTCGGTGCTGCGCACCGCCCCGGAATGACACCCCATACGGTCACTACCGCGCCGAAGCTTCCCGCTTGCGGGATGCCGCGGCGGCTGCGTGCTCGCGGTCCATCACGGCGCGGCAGCCGGGGCTGACCTGCGACTTGTTCCGCACCATGCAGGCGGTGATTCGCGGAATATCCGGAATTTCACTGGAGCACAGCCGCATCGCATCGCCCGAGCACATCTGCTGTGCTTCGGACGTGAAGGCGAGGCCGGGTGAGGTCTGGAGTGCCAGGCTGGTGACGGCGAAAGCGAAGAGCGAAGCGATCGTCTGATTGCGTGTCATGCGAGATTGGTCCCCGAGTTTCCGCGGGCTTGAGCCGCTTGGTTTCTTGGGGCGCCGCACGCGGCTTGATCTGCCGCATGTCACAGCCTCCACGCCGGGAACTTGGTCCCGCATGTGGTCGCTCGATTTCTTTGATGTTGTTCGAATCGAAAGTGCTGCGCCGCCCGAGCGAAGTATGCGCCATTGGCGCGCACCTGCAATGGTCGGCGCAAAGGAATTCGCAATTGTTGCGCGCGAGTCACGTCGCGGGCGGTCAGATCAGTCGGTCGGAGGATGCGTTCGCTTGTTCCGCATCGCTCATGCCGAGAGCGGCGTGCTCCTCGACGGCGGTGACGCCCTTGGCCGTGAGCTCGAACAGATCGCCGTCCTTCATGACGTAGCCGTCGGCGATCAATTGCCCCATCTTGCCTTGCCGATCGTCCGCAAACGCAATGGATTGGCTGATGTCCCGCAGGATTGAGAGTTCTTCGTCGTGCAACATGGCTTCACTCTCCATTCGCGGGGCGGGGTCCGATCCTCACATGCCGTGGCTCTGAAACACCTTGCTGCACGACTTCGACAACTTGGCCCGATTGGCTTGCAGGCAGCCTTGCACCGCCAGGTCGTTGCCGAGGTTCTTGCGGCAGAAACGTTGCGCGTCGCGCGAGCAGGCCTTCTGCTCCTGCGGCGTGCCCATGTGGCCTTGAGCGAAAGCAGGCGCGTCGGACAGGCCAAGGGCTGCCAGCGCGATCGTCGCCAGGAGAAGTTTGCGGGCCATCAGGGCTCCAGTCTGCCAGGGTTAAATTCAGGTCCAGCATGAACTCGTCGCCTTGCCACTTGTTCCCCTGATGCGGACGCCTGGTGCCCCGCTGTTCAAGGTTCCCTCCGCGCTGCTATAACGCTGGCAAAGGGTGAGGTGCTTGATGAAACGCTATCTGGTGTTTGCGCTGGTCGGCCCGTTCGTCGGCGGGTTCCTGCTGCTGCTGACGACCACCTACCAGTCCGGCTATTGGACCCAGACCAATCTTGGCGAGGTCGGCAAACTGTTCGCCGTGTTCTTCAAGACCCTGCAATACAGCTACCTGTTCGGGTTCCTGCCCGCGCTGATGATCGGCGCAATCGATGACATCCTGATCCACATCCGCCGGATCGGCCCGGTTTTGCGGATGCTCCTGGTCGGCCTGTTCGCCTTCGCTCTGGCCTCGTTCACCTACAGCTCGCGCGGGCCGGATTCGGGCGCGGTGCAGTTCATCCTGTATGGGCTCGTCGGCTTCGTGCCGGCAGTGATCTCATCCTGGCTCGTGCATCGTTATGTCGAGGAGCCGGAAGCCGCGGCGGCGCCGACCTGAGCGCGACCTTCGGGCGCGGCGCGGCAACCTCCGTCGCGGCGGCGCGTTGTGTGGAGGCCATGACCATGTCCGACGACGACATCCTTGCGCCGCGCCGAGCTCCTTCGGGGAGCAGTTCGCGTACGACCTCCTTCGGCAAGGAGGCGCGCGGGCCGATCATCGATCAGGAGGGGCACGAAATCAGGCCCGAAACGCTGGAGCAGGGATTTCGCGAGTTTCGGTTCGAGTTCGGGCAAGGCAATCCGTTCGGCAATCTGACGCGCGAGCAGCGGATCGCGCGGCTCGAGGCCATCGCCAAGCTGCTCGACGTCGCCTTCATCCTGCCCGGCACCAACATCCGCTACGGCATCGACGGGCTGATCGGGCTGATCCCCGTCGTCGGCGACATCATCACGACTGCGATCTCGCTATGGCTTGTGCGCGAGGCTCGCGCGCTGGGCGCGCCCTGGCACATCACGGCGCGCATGCTCGGCAATGTCGCGCTCGATGGCGCGGTCGGCCTGATCCCATTCGCCGGCGACGCCTTCGACGTGATGTTCCGAGCCAACATGCGCAACGTGCGCCTCCTCCAGCGCTGGCTGGAGAAGCAGCCGCGGATGTAGGCCGCTTCCCGCATATCCATCCGGTCGACAATGCGCCGGATGTCTCCGGCGGGAGAGGAGCCTCGACACACAAAAGGCACGACGACCTTTCGGCCATCGCGCCTTCTGCGCACATCGAACTGTTTTGCGAAAAGCCTATGCCGCGTCGGCGTCGGTCTCAGCGGCCGGGGCCGGCTTGGGCCGACGGGGCAGCGGGAAGGCATCGCTTTCGTACAGCGAGCGGATGCCGTTCTGGTCGAAGCGTGCTTCCTCGACCTGGAGATAGGCGCCGTTCAGCGAATCCGTCGGCAACTGCTCCATCGCGAACTGCACGGCCTCGGCTGCGGTGCCGAACCGGCGATAGGTGAAGCCGGCGCGCTTCTTCTTGCGAATCGCGGCGGGGAAGAGTTCGGCGGAGGTGTTGAAGTTGAACGGACGCAGTGGACGCATGGTCAAAGACCTCGTGATCTTCTCTGGGGCTTTAAGCGCGTGGGGTTGGGGAGGGCAGAGGCCGCAATCAAGCGGGCCCGCCGCATGTCATTTTCGTCCTCTAATATAGGCCGTTTTGACAGAAATGCGACCCCTGCGATGCGAGATGATGAATCCGCGCATGGCAGCTCTACGGGTGATATAAATCCAGCAATATCAACGACTTATTGCATCATAACTTGCCAAGAAGCAGCAGCACGATCAGCACGACCAGCACCACCCCGCCGATCCCCATGCCGGAATGGCCCAGGCCATAGCCGTAGCCGCCGAACCGGCCGGAGAGCCCGCCGATCAGATAGATGATGACCAGGATGATCAGGATGGTCCCAAGCGTCATGGCATCCTCCCTGGCAGCCGCCGAAACGTGAGGATCGGCCGCTCCGCCAGAAGAGAAAAGCACATCGCGGGATCGGGTTCCACGTCGGAACCCGATCCCGCGCCGCTCATTTCGGCTCCAGCTTCAGCGCTGCCGAGTTGATGCAGTAGCGCAGGCCGGTCGGCCCGGGCCCGTCGGGGAAGACATGGCCGAGATGGCCGCTGCACTTGGAGCAGAGCACCTCGGTGCGGATCATGCCGTGGCTCGTATCCCGCTCCTCGTCGATATGGCTCTCGACCGCCGGCTGGGTGAAGCTCGGCCAACCGCAGCCGGAGTCGAACTTGGCGTCGGATTCAAACAGCACATTGCCGCAGCCGGCGCACACATAAGTGCCGGCACGGTGCTCGTGCTCATACTCGCCGGAGAACGGCCGCTCGGTCGCCTTCTCGCGCAGCACGGCGTACTGCATCGGCGTCAGTTCGCGCCGCCACTGCTCCTCGCTCTTGATGACTTTGTCATCCGTGATCTTCGTCTTGGTGTCGGGCATGGATCTCCCGTTGCTTTGGTGATCTTTCGATCAGTTGGTGGCCTTGCCGGCATTCACCAGCGTCGGCTTCTCGATATAGTTATCCGCGAACAGCTTTTTCAGGTTCTCGACCTTCGGGATGTCGTTATAGGCAATGTAGGGCTGGTTCGGGTGCAGCGTCAGATAATCCTGGTGGTAAGCCTCCGCCGGGTAGAACGCCTCCAGCGCACCGACCTTGGTCACGATCGGCTTCTTGAAGACCTTCGCGCCGTTGAGCTGGGCGATATAGGCCTCCGCTACCTTCTTCTGTTCGTCGGATGACACGAAGATGGCCGAGCGATATTGCGGGCCGACATCGGGGCCCTGCCGATTGAGCTGGGTCGGGTCGTGCACCACGGAGAAGTAGATCTGGAGGATCTTGCCGTAGGAGATCTTCTTCGGGTCATACTTGATCTCGACCGCCTCGGCATGGCCGGTGCGGCCGCTCGATACGCTCTGGTAGTCGGCGGTCGCCTTGGTGCCGCCGGCATAGCCGGAGATTGCGTTGAGGACGCCCGCGGTGTGCTGGAAGACGCCCTGCACGCCCCAGAAGCAGCCGCCGGCGAGCACGGCGGTCTGGATGCCGCTCGCAGGCGCCGCGTCCATTGCGGGAGGAGGGATCACGACCGCCTCCTCCGCGGCGCGTGACGGCACGGCAAGGGCCAGCGTCAGGGCGGTGGTTGCGGCGAGCAGGAAGGCGAGGGCGGGTCGGCGCATGGCGGATCCTCTGGCAAGGGTGGGCAGTCTAAGGCGAGCCGGCCCGGGCGAATAGCCTCGCCGGCGTCGGTCGTTGCCGAAGATACGACTGTCCCGCCCCGCTGTTACAGGCGGCCGGACACGAGTCCGTGAGGGCGCCCGCCGGGCCGGGGGTCCCGCTCACAGCAGCGTATTGAACCAGTCGAACGCCGTCGGAGATCCGTTCAGGACGGTACTTTCGCCATAGAGGCTCGCCAGGAACGTGCCGCGGTGGCTCGCGCCCTTGACCGGAACGCCGTCGGCGAAGTGCCCGCCGGCGACGATGGCCGGCTGCACCAGGCGCGGCGGCAAGGCCTCGTCGGCCATTCCGTAGTAGAACTTGATCGGGGAATCGTAGTCCCAGAACGTCGTGCCGTTGTCGCCCAGCCGGCGCATGAACTTGCTGTTCGTGTCGTTGGTGAAACGATCGAAGAAGCCGTCGGTCAGGAAATCGCCCGCAGGAGGAATGCTCTTCGCGATCTCTCCATCGAGGCTGTAATCGGTCCAGTACTTTTCCGCGAAGGCCCGATATTGCGGCTTGATCGCCGTCTTGAACAAATCGTTCAGCCCGTAATAGCGCCGATAGCTGCCGAGCAGGACGATGATGCAAGGCGTGATCCAGGCCGGCGGCATCGGATACGAGCTTTCCGAGGCCGGAATATAGGCGGCGGGGTTCGACCAATAGTGGAAGCTCTCGGCGAGATTGTTGAACGGACTCTCAGCCGCGGCCGCCCGCACCTTGATGTCTCGGCGCTGCATCTCTTGTTTGAGCCACTGCGTGTTCAGCGCGCCTTGCGACCACCCGTTCAGGAACAGGGAGGATTGGCGCAGGCCCAGCGTCCGCAGTTCGCGCTGCCCGGCGCTCAGAACGTCGAGGCAGCATTGCACGGTCGCGCCCTTCACCGCGTAGGCTTCGCTCCGGCCGCGGCGATAGGGGCCCTTGCCGACATAGTCGGCCGCGACGACCGCATAGCCGTTGCCGGCGAAGCGCTGGATGTTGAACAGGGTCTCGATCGAGTCGACATTGTCGCGCAGCTCATATTTCTGGTCGTCCAGGCGCAGAAGATTCGAGGGGACCTCGTCGAACGACAGGATCGTGCCGTGCTGCCACGACACCAGCGGCAAGGCGCCGCGCGCGCCGGCCGGCACGGCAAGCAGGCCGCTGACCTCAACGCGTTCTCCCGTCTCGGGGATGCGCGTGAAAGTGACGATGCGCCTCAGCTCGACGTCGTTGCGCGCGGCGAATTTGTCCGGGAAGGGCGCCGGCAGAATATTGCCCTCGTTGAAGACGGCATAGAACGTCGCGGCCAGCTTATCGAGCCGTTCCTTCGAGACGCGCACCGGCCCGCTCGGGTTCGTACGCGTCGCCGGCGCCGCAAGAGCGGTTCCCGGAATCGCGGTCGACAGTGCGAGGGAGCCTGCTGCCACACTCGCGGACTTCAGGAAGCTCCGTCGGCTCAGTGTACAATCGGATCGGGTAACGAGTTCATGAGATCTTGTTGCGCGTGCAGTCATAACGTTCCGCTCCGATGCAGATCGCAAGCTGATACACTGAAAAGCCTAGCGCGCGGTGAATGTACCTCGGCGCGGCTGCCCTTTGCGGGCGGGTTCGCAGTCAGTATGAGCGCAGCGACAGGCGGGTCCTTTCTTCCGGGATGTCGCTACGCTCATCCGGGTTGCAGCATCACACCACCACGCTCAGCCGCTTCGCGGCGCGCGTGATGCCGGTATAGAGCCACCTTGCCCTGGACTCCTGGAACGCAAAGCTCTCGTCGAACAGCACGACATCGTCCCATTGCGAGCCCTGCGACTTGTGCACGGTCAGCACGTAGCCGTAATCGAACTCGTCATAGGGCTTGCGTTGCTCCCACGCGATCTGCTCGATGCCGCCCTCGAAGCAATCCGCGCGAACCGAGACCTTCGTGACCTTGTGACCGAAATCCTCGTCCGGCATCAGCCGCATGCTGAGGATGCGTGACTTCGATCGCGATGTGTTGCGCGACTTCACGCGCCACAGGCCGCCGTTGAACAGGCCCTTCTTGCGATTGTTGCGCAGGCACACCAGCTTGTCGCCGGCGACTGGAAACTGGTCCTCGATGTTCTGGCGCTGACGCACCCGCATGTTGTAGGCGCGCCTCGTGTTGTTGCGACCGACCAGGATCTGGTCGGCGCCCATCACGCGGTCGGGATCGAGCTCCTTCCGCGACACCACCTCGCTCTCGCCGTAGCGGCCGATGTCGAGCTCGCGACCTTCCCTGACGTCCATCGACATCCGCACGATCGGATCGTCCTGGGCCTGACGATGCACCTCGGTCAGCATCGCATCCGGCTCCGAATTGGTGAAGAAGCCGCCGCCCTGGATCGGCGGCAGCTGCGCGGGATCGCCCAGCACCAAGAGAGGGCAGTCGAACGACATCAAGTCGCGCCCCAATTCGGCATCGACCATCGAGCATTCGTCGATGACGATCAGCTTGGCCTTGGAGGCCGGCGCATCGTCCCACAGCTCGAAGCTCGGCTGCTCCTCGCCGGATTCGCGGGCGCGGTAGATCAGCGAGTGGATGGTGGACGCGTCGTCGCAACCCTTGTTGCGCATGACGAGTGCGGCCTTGCCGGTGAAGGCGGCGAACTTCACCTCGCCATCGACGCCCTCGGCGATGTGCCGCGCCAGCGTGGTCTTGCCGGTGCCGGCAAAGCCGAACAGGCGGAACACCGGCGGCGTGCCGCCCCGGCCGGGCTTGGCCTTGAGCCAGTCGCCAACGGCCTTGAGCGCGGCGTCCTGATGCGGGGTGAAGGTGGGCATGTCCGTCTTGAGAAGGAACCGGCGATTCGCCGCTTCGCGGAAGCTAACCATTGCGGCCAGCCGTTCAAGCGGCGTTCAGGCCGTCCTGCCCGTCCCCGGCTATTTGTCGATCCGGTCGTGCAGCTGCCAGAATCGCAGTGTGCGCTCGGCCGTCGCGGGGGACAGCTTGGCGAAATCCGTGCCCGCGAGCTTCAGGGTGGCCTCGTCGATGCGGTACTTGGCTGGACGATTGCAGAGGATTCTTTCGACCGTCGGCCAGCCGAGGCCTGCCGATTTGCACGGGATCAGCACGAGATCGGCACGCGGCCCTTCCAGAACCTTCGCCATCAGCTCGGTTGGCGCGCTGTTGTTGAGAAGCCCGAGCGCGGCGGCAACCTCGTCGAATCTCCTGGTTTCCGCGAACCGGGCGATGGCGGCATCGTTGAGTTCGTTGAGGCCCTTCATCCGCTTGACGGCCGCTTCAGCCAGGCTGAAATCCCGCTTCGGCTCTGGCGGGGCCGCCTTGCTGGTGATCGCGGCGAGGATGCGCTTGATCTCGGCCTGGAGCTCCGGCGGGGCAATGGTCGCAAGGCGCGCGCGCACGGCTTCGGTCGCGCGCTGCAGCAGGTCGCGAAGATATTTGATGGGAAGATCGATGCGCAGGCCGAGCGATTCGGCGAGCGTTTCGTCGGCTTCCGCGTGCGCGATCATGCCGCCATAGCCGTCCTCGGAAAAGCGGGCGGTCGTGTTGACGGCAAGGCGGCGGATGACCTTGCGCTCGCCGCGCTCGACCAGGACGTCGGTGACGACCTCCGGCAGGTCGGCGCGGCCGGAAATGGCGAACAGGTGATCCTGTCCCTTGGCTTTCGCGATCTCGACCAGCGTCGGGGTGCTCAGGCGATTGGACTCGGTCAGCACCTTGCCCGCGACGGCGATCTCGTCGTCCCAGGCGAGGCGTTCGAGCACGCCGGCAGGTGCATAATCCAGCGGCGCCAGACGATCGCCAAGCTCGGCCCTGACACGACTTTCCACCCGCGTCACCAGATGCGAGAGCACATGATCGAAGACCTCGACCTGATCGTCGCTGAGGCGCTGCCCCTGGTCGAGAAACAGGTCTGTCACCCGTCGCAACGTCTCGATCCGTTTGGCCGAGGAGCCGTTACGGACCGCATCTTCGAGCTCGTCGATGATGGAATTCGTCTGCTGCATCATGCTTTTCTGGCCATCGCAGTAGGACTGGGACGGCTTACGCCGCGCCTGACATGATCGGTCCTGCGATTTAAGCCCGGCATAACGCGGCGGTATAATGAAACTGCCGAGGGGAACTTTCGCTATCAGAATTCGGCATGTCTGACGTTGTCCGCCCGCCGCGCCCGGCGAGCGGTGCGCCTGGAGCGGAGCTTACTGCCAGCCGGGAACGCCGCGCATGTCGGGCAGCTGGTGGGCGATGCCCTTGTGGCAGTCGATGCAGGTCTTTTCCTTGGTGAACAGGAAGCGCTGGTGCGCCACCGAAGCCCGCGGCGATTGCTTGGTGACGTCCATGGAATCGGCGCTGTGGCAGTTGCGGCATTCCAGCGAATCGTTGGCCTTGAAGCGCGCCCATTCATGTGCGGCGAGCTCGAGCCGGTGATCCTGGAATTTCTCGCGCGTGTCGATCGTGCCGAAGATCTTGCCCCAGACCTCCTTCGAGGCCTGCATCTTGCGTGCGATCTTGTCGGTCCAGTTGTGCGGCACGTGGCAGTCCGGACAGGTCGCGCGCACGCCGGAGCGGTTGGTGAAGTGGACGGTCGACTTCAGCTCCGCGTAGACGTTGTCCTTCATCTCGTGGCAGCCGGTGCAGAACTTCTCGGTGTTGGTGAGCTCCAGCGCGGTGTTGAAGCCGCCCCAGAAGATCACGCCGGCGACGAAACCGGCCAGCACCAGGGTGCCGAGCGCGAACACCGAGCTCGGCCGGGTCAGCACCCGCCAGAGCTCGAGCGCAAAGTCCCGGCTTCGCGCCAGGAAACTGCGCCTTGCGTTCAGCCCGGCATTGGGATCGTCAGCGGTCGTCGTCATCGCCGGCCACCTGGGGTGGCGCGCGACAGCAGCGTGTCGATGTCGATGAAGTCGTTGCTGACGGGCGGAGTGGCGGTGCTCTGCGGCACGTGGCACTCGGTGCAAAAGAAACGTCGCGGCGAGACCGACGCCAGGAACTGGCCGTCGCGGTCCATGAAGTGCGTGATCGAAACCATCGGCGCCTGCGATTCCGCGGTGCGCGCCCGCGCATGGCAGGACAGGCATTTGTTGCCGTTGAGATCGACCTGGTAGCCGTCGATCGTGTGCGGGATGACAGGCGGCTGCTCCGGATAGTTGCGGACCTCCTTCTCGGAGGTGTTGCGGTTCGGCAGCATCGGCGGCGCCGGGCCCTCGTCGTTGAGCGGGGTCGGGCCGCGCAGGCCGGACGTCACGGTCTGCGCCGTCAGCGAACTCGTGCCCGCTGCGATCGCGAAGGCGAGCAGGATGATTGCGGATCGTTTCATCATGACATGTTCACCCGCTCGATGCGCACGGCGCATTTCTTGAAGTCGGTTTGCAGCGAGATCGGGTCGGTGGCGTCGAGCGTCACCTTGTTGATCAGCTTGGATTCGTCGAACCACGGCACGAACACGAGGCCACGCGGCGGCCGGTCGCGGCCGCGGGTTTCGACGCGGGCGCGGATGAAGCCGCGGCGGGAGACGACCTTTACTTCATCCCCGCGGCGGAGCTTGGCCTCCTGGGCATCGTCGGGATGCATGAAGCAGACGGCTTCGGGGAATGCCTTGTAGAGCTCGGGCACGCGGCGCGTCATTGTGCCGGAATGCCAGTGCTCCAGCACACGGCCGGTGGAGAGCCAGTAGGGATATTCCTTGTCGGGCGATTCCGCCGGAGGCTCGTAGGGCAGCGCGAAGATACGGGCCTTGCCGTCGGCGTGGCCATAGAACTGCACCTCGGTGCCCTGCTTGACATAGGGATCGCTGCCCTCGCGAAAGCGCCACTTCGTCTCCTGGCCGTTGACGACGGGCCAGCGCAGGCCGCGCTCGCGGTGGTAGGTGTCGAACGGCGCGAGGTCGTGGCCGTGGCCGCGCCCGAACTGGGCATATTCCTCGAACAGGCCCTTGTGGACATAGAAGCCGAACGCCTTGGACTCGTCGTTGGCGTAGCCGGGCTCGATGTCGCTAACGGGGAATTTGTCGACCTGCCCGTTCCTGAAGAGCACGTCGAACAGCGTCTTGCCGCGATATTCCGGCTTCTTGGCGATCAGCTCCTCCGGCCAGACCTCCGCGATCTTGAAGCGCTTGGAGAATTCCATGAGCTGCCAGAGATCCGACTTCGATTCGCCCGGGGCGGAGACGAGCTGGTGCCAGAACTGGGTGCGCCGCTCGGCATTGCCGTAGGCTCCCTCCTTCTCCACCCACATCGCGGTGGGCAGGATCAGGTCGGCCGCAAGCGCGGTCACCGACGGATAGGCATCCGAGACCACGATAAAATTGTCGGGGTTGCGGAAGCCCGGATAGGTCTCTTCGTTGATGTTGGGGCCGGCCTGAAGGTTGTTGTTGACCTGCACCCAATAGGCGTTGATCAGGCCGTCCTTCAGCATCCGGCTTTGCAGCACGGCGTGGGCGCCGTTCTTGTCGGGAATGGTGCCCTCGGGCAGCTGCCAGATGTGCTCGGCGTGATCGCGGTGCGCCTTGTTGGTCACGACCATGTCGGCGGGCAGGCGGTGCGAGAAGGTGCCGACCTCGCGCGCGGTGCCGCAGGCCGACGGTTGACCGGTCAGCGAGAACGGGCTGTTTCCGGGCGCGGAGATCTTTCCGGTCAACAGATGGATGTTGTAGACGAGGTTGTTGCACCAGACGCCGCGCGTATGCTGGTTGAAGCCCATGGTCCAGAACGAGACCACTTTTGTCTTGGGATCGGCGTAGAGCTCGGCGAGTGCCGTGAGGCGGTTGAGCGGCACGCCAGACATTTCGGCGGCCTTCTCCAGCGTGTACTCGGACACGAACTTGACGAACTCGTCATAGCTCATGTCGGTAGCGTCGTTGGGCTTCGCCGCACCCGTCGCCTTCTTCTGCAGCGGATGCTCGGGCCGCAGGCCGTAACCGATATCGGTCTGGCCGCGCTTGAACACGGTATGCTTGGCGACGAAGTCCTTGTTGACCCGGCCGGTCTTGATGATGTGATTGGCGATGGCGTTGAGGATGTAGAGGTCGGTCTGCGGCTTGAACACCATGCCGATGTCGGCGAGGTCGAACGAGCGGTGCTCGAAGGTGGAGAGCACGGCGACGCGGACATGCGGAGCGGACAGCCGGCGGTCGGTCAGGCGCGTCCACAGAATGGGGTGCATCTCCGCCATGTTGGAGCCCCACAGCACGAACGCGTCGGTGGCCTCGATGTCGTCATAGCAACCGGGCGGTTCGTCGATGCCGAAGGTGCGCATCATGCCGGCCACTGCGGAGGCCATGCAGTGCCGCGCATTCGGATCGATGTTGTTGGTGCGGAAGCCGGCCTTGAACAGCTTCGATGCCGCGTAGCCTTCCCAGATCGTCCACTGCCCGGAGCCGAACATGGCGACGCCGTTCGGGCCGCGCTTCTTGATCGCCTCCTTCCATTTCTGTTCCATGATGTCGAAGGCTTCGGTCCAGCTCACAGGCGTGAACTCGCCGTTCTTGTCGTACTTGCCGTTCGTCTTGCGCAGCATCGGCTGGGTCAGGCGGTCGTGGCCGTACATGATCTTGGAGAGGAAGTAGCCCTTGACGCAGTTCAGGCCGCGGTTCACCTCGGCCTTGGTGTCGCCGTGCGTGGCGACGACACGGTTATCCTTGGTGGCGACCATCACGGAGCAGCCGGTGCCGCAGAAGCGGCAGGCGGCCTTGTCCCATTTCATTTCGCTTGCGTTGCGCTCGGCAACGAGGTTGGCGGCGAGCGCCGGAGCCGGCATGCCTGCGGCGGCCGCGGCGATCGCGGCGGCCTCGAGCTTCAGCATCTGGCGGCGGTCGAGCTTTGGCGATGTCATGATGGCTCTTCCTGACTCAGGCGGTTTCGATGGCGTGGAAAACCAGCACCGCGGAATAGACGTGTTGCAGCGACTGGATGGTGTTGAGCAATGTGCCGAGGCTGCCGGAGTCGGGCGCTTCGGTGACGATGACGAGCTTGCCGCGGGGGTCCCGCCCATGGATCTCGCACCCGGGCAGCGCCGTGATCTCGGCTTCGACATCGGCGAGCCGCTCGGGCCGCGCCTGCACGATGATGCTGGTGATCTCGGCGCCTGGCGGCGCGATGACGCGGTCGGCGCTGAGCACCCGGCCGGTGATCAGGGCGCGGCGATTGAGCGTGGCGTGAGCCATGATGCCTGTCTTTCGCTGGTTGGGGATCAACGAGGGGAGGGCGGCGGGCCCGGAGGGCCGGCCATCATCTGGTAGATCCAGACGCCAAGGCCGTAAGTGCCGACGGTTCCAACCGCGAGCACAGGCATCACGATCGCGGTCAGGAACAGGAAGGCGAAAATCTCCATGCGCTTACGGCGCACGCGCGACATCGCGTCGTCAGGGGCCGACATATTCGGTCTCACAGATAAGGATGTTGGGGAGTGGACGGCATCCGGGCCGTTGCCTTGCTGCAGTTTAGATGCTGTCTAACCGACAGCGCGTTGATTTGGATCAATCGTCAGTCGGCTGCGTCTTCCTGCGCCGAAGGATGGATCGTCTCCCATGGGGCGGAATTGCGAATGCGTAGACAGCACCGCTTCACGCATTAAGATGCCGTCAACAACAATAAGCGGGAGAGCGACGCCATGAAGTTCGGCATTTTCTATGAACTGCAATTGCCACGGCCCTGGGTGGCGGGCGATGAGCTCCGGCTCTACCAGAACGCGCTCTCGCAGATGGAGCTTGCCGACAAGCTCGGCTATGACCATGCCTGGGTGGTCGAGCATCACTTCCTCGAAGAATATTCGCACTCGCCCTCGCCGGAGTCTTTCCTGGCGGCGGCCAGCCAGCGCACCAGGAACATCAGGCTCGGCCACGGTATCCTTCAGCTCACCACCAACCATCCGGCGCGCGTCGCCGAGCGCGTCGCGGTGCTCGATCTGCTCTCGAACGGCCGCTGCGAGTTCGGCATGGGCGAGAGCGCGTCCATCACGGAGCTGGAGCCTTTCGGCCGCGACATGGAGACCAAGAAGGAGGTGTTCGAGGAGGCCGTAGCTGCGATCTTCCCGATGTTCAAGGATGCCGGCAGCGAGCATCACGGCAAGTATTTCGACATCCCCTTGCGCAACGTCGTGCCGAAGCCGGTGCAGAAGCCGCATCCGCCGCTGTGGATGGCCTGCTCGCAGCTGCCGACCATCGAACGCGCCGGCCGCCACGGCTTCGGCGCGCTCGGCTTCCAGTTCGTCAGCGCCGACGCCGCGCACGCCTGGGTGCACGCTTACTACAATGCGATGACCAAGCGGCTGCACAAGCTCGCCGATTACGAGATCAATCCGAACATGGCGCTGGTCTCGTTCTTCATGTGCGCCAAGACGGACGAGGAGGCGCGCGCCCGCGCCGACGGCGCCACCTTCTTCCAGTTCGCGCTCCGCTTCTACGGCGCCGCGCAGAACCGCCAGCGTCCCGCACCCTACACCGTCAACATGTGGGACGAGTACAACAAGTGGAAGCGCGACAATCCGGAGGCGCAGGAGGCGGCCTTGCGCGGCGGCCTGATCGGCTCGCCCGAGACCATCCGCAGGAAGCTGAAGCGCTTCCAGTCTTCGCATATCGACCAGGTCATCCTGCTCAACCAGGCCGGCAAGAACAGCCACGAGCACATCTGTGAATCGCTCGAGCTGTTCGGCCGCGAGGTGATGCCCGAGTTCCAGAACGATCCCGCCCAGGCCGAATGGAAACGAGGCGTGATGAGCGGCGAGATCCAGCTCGAAGAGATCGACACGCAGGCCTTCACCGACCGCTACGGCAGGCTCGCGATCAACGTGGCCCGCGCGGGGTAGAAGCACCCATAGCCCTTGTTTCCGAGCCGGCGCGCGCGAACTCAGCGACGCGACATGCTTTTGTTTGATCTAACGCAACGCAAGTTCGCGAGGCCGGCCGCACAAATGCGTTCGGCTGGCACGTCGATGGTCGTGCCCTTGGAGGGAGCCATCTCGTGCACAAAGGCTTCATGCTCATTCTGGCGAGCATCTTGATTGATGTGCTGCCCGTTTCCCATGCGGCGGCGGTCGAAATGGAGCCGGGCCTCTGGCAGCTCACGACCAGGATCGAGCGCGACGGCGTCGGGACGACGCGGCCGCGGTCCGGAAGATGCGTCACCGCGGACCAGGCGCGTGCCGCGCGCACAGCGTCCGCTCTCGATATCGGCACCGGCTTCAAGACGGCTTTGGGATCGTCGCCCAGCCAGGAGAGCTGCAAGCTTTCCGATGCGAAGAACGACAAGAACCTGATGACGTGGCGGCTGCTGTGCACTGGCGGCACCAGCGCCGAGAGAGAGTTCACCGCCCGCTTCGACAATCCCCGGCATTACGTGACGGTCACCACGACGCGTGTCACCACCGGCAGCAAGACCGTCACGATCGTGACGACCACCGAGGCTCAACACAAGGGCGAGTGTCCGCGATGAGCGCCATGAATCGTGCTGTCCTGGCTTGCCGCTTGCGATCGCTGCCCGGTGTGGGCCGGCGCCTCCGGACTTGGATGCTCCCGATCCTGTTCGCCTTGACGGTGCTGCTGTCCGCATCGCCGGTCCGCGCCGGCTGCAATTTCGAAGATATGGTGGCCGCCTTCAAGCAGGCGGTGGCGACGACGATCGAGTGCGAGCCCGTCTGCAAGAACCAGTACGAATGCTACGCGGTCGCCGTGCTGGCCGCCGCGCTCACCTTCGACGTCAAGCAGGGCGTGGACGTCAGCCCGATTTGCGTCGACATACCCGCCAAGGTCGAGGACCTCATGGCCAAGCTCGCGCCGTTCCTGTCGCAACAGGACATGGCCGATCTGTCCCAATACGCCAGCTATATTTCGGACGCTTTGCAGTTCGTGCGCTGCGCGTGCAAGACCAAGGACCTCAACATTGCCAACGAGTCCAGCTTCGGGCAGTGCGTCAATGACGTGGCGGAAGCCGTCGGATGCGAGCCGATCGTGATCGCGGGTTTCACGGTTCACTACGACTGCTTGCCGGGCAACCCCGCCGCGAGGGCGTTTGACGCGATCGAGGCTTGGACCTGCAAGCATCTTTCACTCGGTTGCGAGGACAGCGATTACGTCGAGGCGAACTACAATTACTCCTGTCCCTCTGGGCAACAGTCCGACAGGAACGGCAATTGCGTGCCTTGCGAGAGCATCGCCAATGCGACGGTCGGCAACAACGGGGAATGCGCCTGCAAGTCGGGCTATTCAGAGGATGCCTTCTGGCTCTATCTCCCCGGCTATTCCGATGCCAAGATGAAGGTCTTGGAGTCCTGCACATTCTCGTGCAACGCGCCGTTCGTCTATTCCGGCGGCTTCTGTCAATGCCCGTTCGGCACGCAATCGGACTATGCCGGAGGCTGCAAAGCCTGCGGCGCCACCGAGAGATACGTGCCCTTCAAGGTGCAGGGCGGCGTTCTGACGGAGGGACGGTGCGAGGCCTGTCCACTCTGTACCCAGCCAAGCGCGAACAAGCTCACCTGCAACCCACCCTGCAACAACGCGGCAGGTGAGATCTTCGAGAAGGGCAAATGCGTTGCCTGCCCGTCCAACAGCAAGTCGGTCTATTTCTCCGGCAGCTGCGGTCAGTGCGAGGCCTGCGCGTTCGGTCAGAAGGTGTCCGCCGATCACAAGTCCTGCATTCCGGCCTGCGCACCGGGGCAGATCATGGGCGGGCTGATGCTCGGCAAGGACCAAATGTCCGATCCGACCGCCACGCAATGCCAGACCTGCCCGGACAACACCGCCCCAAGTTATGAGAGCCCCGACAGCAGCAAGGGCGTCTGTCTGCCGTGCCCGGACGGTACGTACTCGAAGGCCGGCGCGACCCGGTGCTTCGATCTCAACTGTGCGCCCGGTTCCTACCAGGACCCGGACAATCCGCACGCCTGCAAGAGCTGCCCGCCGACCCAGATCTACATTCCGACCGAAAAGAAGAGTGTGACCGGCCCGTCGCCGGGCCAGGGCGGCATGCAGGTCGTGCCGGGTCATTGCGGTTGCGGCGAGAACCAGGTGCTGCAGGGCGAGGTGTGCGTCTGTGCAAAAGGAGCCACCAAGGTCCCGTTGCCGGGAGCTCCAGGCACGGTCTTCGCCTGTGCCTGCCCGGCCGGGGCGCATTTCGACGCGGCATCCGGTGCCTGCGCGTGCCCTGCCGGGGCAACGCTCAATGCAGCCAAGAACGCATGCATCTGTCCGACAGGGCAGCGTCTGGAGGGCGGCAAGTGTGTTGCGCCGAGCCTTCAGCATCTGCCGCTGAAAGACTGCTCGACCTTGGGCCCGAACTACATCAATGACCCCAAGAATCCGGCGGCCTGCATGCGCTGCCCGGGAGGGAGCGTTGCCAATGCGGAGCGCAATGTCTGCATTGCCGCCGGTCGGCCCACCGGGCCCGCGATCGTTCCGATGTTGCCCGGGCGGACCGCCCGACCGCCGCTTCGATGCCGGCCAGGTCTGGTGCCGAACGCTGCCGGGACCGCCTGTATCCGCTTGCCTGCGCCGCCGAGGGTTGCGCCTCCGGGACCGAGGTTTGCTCCTCCGGCTGCAAGGCCTGCTCCTCCTGCGGGAGTGCGTCGGCCAGCGCCTGTGCGCGAAGCACCGATGCGACTGAGGCCAGGGGCGGCCGCTCCCCGGAACTAGCAGGAGTCCGTTGATGCAGCGACGAGAGGTAGGAACCGTCATGACGCGATGGAAACGGATGTTGGCCGTGTGGCCCGTCCTCTGTGCAGCCCTGTTCGGTGCGCCTGCGGCGGCCGAAACGACGCGTGCAGAAATCGAGGCCGTCGTGAAGGACTATCTCGATGCGCACCCCGAGGACGTGCAGCGCATCGTCAAGGACTATCTGAAGGACCATCCCGAAATCCTGCGGGACGCGCTGACCGAGCTGATCACCAAACGGGCGCCCGCGGCGGCGCGCCCTGCGCCGGCGGATCGAAAGGCAGCGATCGACGGCAACGCGGCGGCGCTGTTCAATTCGCCGCGCCAGGTGGTGCTGGGCAAGCCCGATGGCCGGGTGACGCTGGTGGAATTCTTCGACTACAATTGCGGCTATTGCCGGCGCGCTCTGTCCGACACGTTGGTCCTGCTGCAGGAAGATCGAGACCTGCGCATCGTGCTCAAGGAGCTTCCAATCCTCGGTGCTGCCTCGACCGAGGCAGCAGGCGTCGCAGTCGCGGTCCGGATGCAGGATCGGACCGGGGAGAAGTACCTCGCGTTCCACCGCCGGCTGCTCGGCGGCCGCGGCCCGGCGGACCGTGCGAGCGCGCTCGCCGCTGCCCGCGAGGAAGGGCTCGACATGGCGCGGCTGGAGCGGGACCTCTCGAGCGAGGAAGTCCGGCTGACCTTGGAGGAGAACGCCGCGCTCGCCCGGGCGGTCGGCATCAAAGGCACGCCCGCTTATGTCATCGGCGACACGGTCGTTGCAGGCGCCATCGGCGCGGCAGGCCTGAAGGAAAAGATCGCGGCGGAGCGATCGAGATAGGCGCGGGGGCCCTGCGCCGCTGTCTGAGATCCGTCGGCACCTGTGAAGACACGCGCCGATCAATCCCAGTATGGAATCGCCGGGCGTGCGATCATGAGCCAGAAGATGATCAGCACGGCTGCAAAGGCCGGGAAGCCGAATGCGAACCACAATCGGAAGAGCTGGTGATACCGGGCCGGCAATTCGCTGTTGCTCGCGACCGCCGCGACGGCGAGATCGCGCATCTGCATCTGCATCCACACCACCGGCAGCCAGAAGGCGCCGGTCACGAGATACAGTGCGATCGAGGCCGCAATCCAACCGTCGCCGAGGGAGTACCCGCTCGACCAGGCGAGCCATGTGCCGGTGATCGGCTGCAGGATCACCGCACTCGCGGTGAACAGGAAGTCGGCCAGCACCACTGTCCGAGCGACGCCCGCGATTTCGCGCGGATCGCCGCGCAGATGCGCGACGAGCATGAAGAAGGCGATGCCGGCCCCGGTGCCGAGCAGGACCGCAGCGCCGATGATGTGCGCCATCTTCACCAGGAAGTAGAGCATCAGCGATCCTCCCGGATCGCCATGGCGACCAGGTTGAGCATGATCACCGGCCAGATCTTCAGCATCGGTCCCAACGGATCGGCCCACAGCCGCGGCACCAGCGCCGTGCCGATCACGGCATAGCTGAGCGAAATGATCAATGCCGCCCACAACCCGTAGCGGCTCAGAGGTCGCCAGAGAATGGCGAGGCCGATAGCGATGTCGGCTAGCGCGCCTGCAGTGACGGTGAGCGCCGCGGCGTTCTCCTGCAGCCCGCCTTCCCGCAGCAACGACATGCCGATGTTCCACCCGGCGCTCAGCGAAATGATGCCCGTGGCGATCCAGAACAGGCCGAAGACGCCGAAGATCAGCGGCTTGAGCGCATAGAGGCGCGCAAACCAGCGTTCCTGCACCGAGGCGGGTTCGCGTGCGAGCGCGACCTCGAGATCGCGCGGCCTCAAACCGGTCATCTGGCGCCAGGGCTCGGGATCGCCCGCCGCGCCGCGCCGCATTTCTGCCTGTGCGGTGGCGTTGATGGGCGTTCGCCAGCCCAGCACCTGCGCGACGTCACCCGCGCGGTAGGCGGCCGAGGCCAGCCAGGACGGCAGGTGCAGGCGGTAGGCCGGCCTCCAGCGCAGCCAGGCGCGAAACAGCGCGACGGCGTCGCTGAAGGCGATCTGCCGTGGGCCGGCAAGATCGAGCGCGATACGGGAGGGAGCGCCGGGTTGCAGGAAGAACAGCACCGTCTCGACGACATCGTCCAGATGCACCGGTTGAATGGCTGCCGTCTCGGGCATGACCGGCAGAACCGGGAGCGCCGCAAGACCTCGCAGCAGCGCGCTGCCGCCATAGGCGGGCCGGCCCACCACGACGGAAGGACGCAGCACGACCCAGTCGAGATCCCGCGCCATCAAGGCGGCTTCGCCATCGCGCTTGCTGCGCGAAAACGCGCTCGGAGCATCGACATTGCTGCCGATCGCCGAGAACAGGATCACCCGGCGGACACCCGCGCTTTCACAGGCCGCGTAGAGCGCCGCGCTGCCGGCGACATGAACGCCTTGCATGTCCTGACCCTGCAGCGCACCGGCCGCATTGATCACGGCATCGACGCCGGAGAGAAGCCCCTTCCATTTGGACGGATCGGTGGCCTGGGTGATGTCGAGCGTGATGTGGCGTCGATCGCGCGCTGCCGCCGGATGACGCGACACCAGGATGCAATCGTGCCCCTCCGCTGACAGCTTGGCGTGGATTGCCGACCCGATAAGTCCCGTTCCCCCGACGAGAAGAATGCGCATTGCCTCGTGCCTCCAATAGCAACCTGGGTAGCGACAAAGGGCCGGCCGGAATGAGGATGCGACGACAAAGCGGGCCCGATGCAATCGTTCCTCGCCGCGGAACCCGGGGCACCGTGTCCACCCTGGACGACGATCTCCCGCCGAGCGAGGCGCAGGGAAAAATAAACCGCAAAGATCTCAAATGATAACGCCTCGCGTCCCGGTCGTGTGATTGATGAGGCATCACACAGAAGAGCGGACATTATCGAAATGCTCGGACCGAATGTTCTTTCACCCGAAGAACTGTCGTTGCTCGGAGCGACCTACGATCTGGTCGTTGACTCGCTTCCAAGCCGAATGCGCACACCTCGCAACCGGCGCCAGGTCGCGCTCAACCTGCTCTATCTCACTCGGCGCGGCGAGCGCGACCCGCTGGAGCTGGAGCTTGGCGCGGCTGCTGGATTGACCTGCTGAGTGCACGCTGCCTCGCACGGGCCGATGAGTTCTGACGCGCTTCCTGTGCTTGCGCCGGTGCACCGAAAAAGACGGCGTCGAGGCAGACATCGAAGCCGTCTTTAACAATGTAAATGTCCGAGCGGGGCTGTCCCGGTACAGGGTGATGAGCCATCCCGAGAGGGGCCATGTTCAATCGGCAAACAACGGCAATGCTGCGCCTGGTCCTCGACGAGGTCTGCGCCGACCTTGGCAAGTATGAAAAGGCAGTGCGGGCGCATGTCGCTCGGCCGCTTCATCGTCGATCGAATGGGCCACCGCATCGGACAGAACAAATTCCTAGTGAGAACGTGATCATGCAAGACCGAACCAAGAAACGCCGACGGGTCAAACAAACGCAGAGCTTGACCGAACGCCTGCTTGCGTCCGCCACCCTCGCCAAATCCAGGGCACAAGGGATGGCGCCGGGACACGATCGCGATCTCCTGCTGCAAAAGGCCCGCGAGGCGGAAGCTGCCGTCGCACTTGAAAGCTGGATTCGCGGCCCGAGCTCGCCCCGCTGATCGAGAAGGCTTCCGATCCCTCGCTTGCTGTCGTAACGCCACCGGCTTCCGGCGCTTGGCAGTTGTTGCTAGAATGCGCGGCAAAGCTGAAGGAGGAAGCGATGCGGTCGCGCGGGAGAGGCTCATGCTCGGGGTTGGCGGAAGGGGACGTCGCGCCCGCGGTGCTGGCCATCGGTCGCCCTGATTTCCCGAAAGTCCTGATCGACACGCTGCGCCGGCAGGCCGGCGTCGGCCATTGCATGGTGTTCGCGCTGAGCCGGGCCGGTGCGGCGAGCTGCATGCTCGACGCAGGCAGCATCGCGATCGGCGGCGATCTCGGCGCGGCCTATGCCGGACAGTTCCATGAATTCGATCCCAACCGCGATGCCCTGTTCGAAGGCGAGGGCAATGCGCCGATCATGCTTCCGGCGTTTGCGCCGCGCATGTACGGCGCGCGCTACCGGAAGATCTTCTTCCAGGATTCCGGCATCGTCGACAAATGCGCGACCGCGATCTGGGTCAGCGGTACCTGCTTCTATGTCAATTTTTACCGCATCGCAGCGCAGGGGCGCTTCAGCGCTGCGCAGCGCGAGCGGCTCGAGACGATGGCGCCGGCGATCGCTGCGAGTGTTGCGCGGCATTTTCAGCATAGCGCAGCACCCGAGCGCTCTCTCGCCGAAATGTTCGCCACCTGCGCTCCACTCGCCGGTCTTACGCCGCGCGAGCGGGATGTCTGTCGCCGCATCCTCGAAGGCTTCAGCTCCGAGGCGATCTCCAACGAGCTCGGCATCAGCCTGCATTCGACCCTGACCTACCGCAAGCGCGCTTATGAGAGGCTCGGCATCTCCTCGCAGAGCGAGCTGTTTGCGATCGTGCTTCGCCTGCTCGCCCCTCGGCTGAACTGAGGCGTGAACCTGAGCTCCGCGATGTCTTCTTGTCCCTGTGCAGTGGGCGCGCGCCCGCTCAGGGGGCCGGTTGTCGACTTGGGAGGAAAGGAGGCGGCCTCAACCCAGAGTTATGAGCTGAGGCCGCGAACGCTTCGGCACGGAGGCGAATCCAGCCGAGGCCGCGAGGTTAGGCTGGTTCCATGTCGGCGCATGTTCACGTGTGAACGCTTGTGCGATGGTGTTCGGTCCGATGCTTTGCGTCTCGTGAATCGATGTTGCCCGGCGCGCTGTCTTGTCGCGCACAATTGCGCGAGACGAGCCGAAAGCAATCAGTTCGCGATCCTCTGAAGCGACCAGTCGGCCGGCTCGCACGAGCTGTCAGCCAAATGCTCGGGCCATTCGATCGGCCTGCAGAAAAGCCCGCGACGCTCGATTTCCCTGAAAAGATGATCTGCGCGACGCCTGGCAGGCAGGCCGACCAGCCGGGTGCCGGCCAACGCGTCGGCTTGCACCTCGTTGCGGATGAACTCGTACATTCGCAAGATGAAATGGTCGGAAAGCCCTTCAAACTCACTCATGGTGTGACCGGCGCACTTCCTACTGAAATATCCACGCGATCAGGTGCCAGCTGACCCAAACGATTGCGGCAATCCAGGCTGTCATGACGATGCCCACGGCGCCGAAAAATGCCAACGCGAGGGCATAGCCGCTAGCGTTGCGGCGATCGGCCTTCAGCAGCGCGTGCTGGTCGGTCCTGTCGAGCATGTCATTCCCTGCTTGTCTCACGAGTACCCAGGACGGCCGCGATGGGCAAACGCCGGCTTGAATTAACCTCACCGATCAACCTTACCTGGGCGGCGCCGCAGCTGTGGCCCGCTGCAGGCGAGGCACGCCCTTGAACACGTGCGGTTCAGAAGATGCCGCGTGTAAGGGTGGCTGACTCCCGAGTGGAGGGCGCCTCGCCGAGCGGCCCAGGCATCTCCGCCACTCGCGTGGCCATAGGAACGATGAGAACGGCAGAGCGCTAATACACGACAGAGCGATGACACATGAAAGATAGGAGCGCATCGTTGGCTCGCGACGAACACAACAATTCAATGGAACCGCAATACGCCAACACGGCACAAGTGCGGGGATCTGATCAAGTGCTTCTGCCCGGCATCGCGGGCCGAGAAGACGATCTCGGCGCCGATCCGGCGTCTCCATCCGTTGCTGACGTCAACCAGCCGGTCGGGGCTCGGCCGAGGAGCGATGTAACCGGGCAGCCCCAGCCCGGTATGGGAGCGAACGAGACCACCGACGGACTGAGTGAGACAGAAGAAGCGGTGCGTGCTGCAGCAGAGGACGAAGAGGAGAGCCTCGACCTGGAGGAGCCGGTGTTTGACCGAGCCGATTCGATGCCAAAGATCATCTGAGGTGCGGGCATCATGACCGACGATCTGGAACAGAGAATACGTGACCGCGCGCATCGCATGTGGTGCGACGAAGGCCAACCGGAGGGAAAAGCAGACGTCCATTGGGAGCTCGCGCGCATGGCCATCGCATTCGAAGACGCCAAACCGGCGATGCAGAGACCCGTCATAAGTGACACCGTCGAGCCGGTGGAAGCCTGGGCGAACCAGGGCGAGTTTCCAACGCTCACCGACCAGGGCGAGCAGCACATTCCGGGCGAGATGGCCGATCCAGACTGAGGCTCCCCGACTGCAGCCGAACGCCGCTCGCCCGGCTTCGGAGCTGGGCTTGCCCGGCCTACAGCGGCCGTACCGGCCGCTGATTGTGGGCAATCCAAAGTGACGGCGGCGAGCTACCGGCCTGTCAGCGTCTGGATAGACTCCAGAAGTCGCTCGAGACGGTAGGGCTTGTGGAGCATGATGCTTCCTGACACCGGTCGCGGAGCGGAGTGGGTGTGTCCCGTTGAGTAGATGACGGGAATGCCGGGATGGCTCTCCCGGCATCTTATGGCGACGTCCCATCCGGAAAGCGGCCCCGGCAGCTTTACGTCGGTGAAAATCAGGTCCGGAGTGACTTCGGCGCAGAGCTGTAGCGCGCGCTCCCCGCTCTCGGCCTGGAGAACTTCGTGGCCCTGGCTCTCCAGAATGTCCACGACCACGTCGCGAATCAGATCTTCGTCTTCGACTACCAGAATTTGCAAATCAATCTCCCGGCCGGCAGGTTCTCTTTATCTGGGCTCGCCAGGCTGAGAGATGGTGAGGCATCTTGATCAAACGCCGATATGTTCCGGCCGTTCCCCGCGAGGTGCTGCAGGCGCCTCGCCGACAGCCTTGGGACGCCTGTCCCAATTGCTGGGGACAGACGGCGGCTCCGGAAGGCGCTAGTCTCGACGCAACACAGCAAGGGAGCGAAGCTTGAGCACCGCGCCGCGCATCGACATCGATCCCGCCGCATTCTGGGCCGATCCTTATCCGATGCTCGCCAGGATGCGCAAGGAGGCGCCGATCGCCTTCGTGCCGCAGCTCGGATCGACACTGCTGACGAGCCGCGACGACATCTCGATCTCGGAGAAGCAGATCGATGTGTTCTCCTCGCACCAGCCCGCAGGCCTGATGAACCGGCTGATGGGCCACAACATGATGCGCAAGGACGGCGAGGCGCATCTGGTCGAGCGCCGCGCGATGTTTCCGACGGTGTCGCCGAAGACGGTGAAGGCGCACTGGACCGCGCAGTTCCAGGCCCACGCGGATCGCATCCTGGATCACCTCGAGCCCGGGCGCATCGACTTCATGCGCGACTTCGCGCTGCCGTTCTCCGGCGAATGCCTGAAGTCGATTACGGGCCTCACCAACATCGGCTACCAGGACATCGACGCGTGGTCGCAAGGCATGATCGAGGGCATCGCCAATTATGCCGGCGACCCCGAAGTCGAGGCGCGCTGCCATGCGGCGACATCAGGCATCGATGCCGCGATCGACGACATCCTGCCTGTGATGCGCAAACATCCCGACCAGAGCATCCTCGGCGTCCTCCTGGCCTCCGGCATGCCGATGGAGAGCGTGCGCGCCAATGTGAAGCTCGCGATCTCGGGCGGGCAGAACGAGCCGCGCAAGGCGATCGCCGGCACGGTCTGGGCGCTGCTTACCCATCCCGAGCAGCTCGATCTCGTCCTGCGCGGTGAAGTGTCCTGGCTGCAGGCCTTCGAGGAATATGCCCGCTGGATCTCGCCGATCGGCATGTCGCCCCGGCGGATCGCAAAGCCCTGGATCATCCGCGACGTCTCGTTCGAGCTGGATGAGCGCGTCTTCCTGATGTTCGGCTCCGCCAATCGCGACGAGAAGCATTTCGAGCGCGCCGATGCGTTCGACGTGCGTCGCGACACCTCCAAGAGCGTCGCCTTCGGCGCGGGCCCGCATTTCTGCGCCGGCGCGTTTGCCTCCCGCGCCATGATTGCGGACGTCGCGCTGCCGACGGTGTTCGCGCGCTCCAGCCGGATCGAGATCGCTGACGACGAGCCGGTGCGAATCGGCGGCTGGGCCTTCCGCGGGCTGCAGAATCTGCCGGTGACATGGCGGCACTAGCTGCCGAGGGCCTGCCATCCCTTCCGCGGCATGGTGACATTCTGCCACTGTTTTGCCCGACAGGTCAAAGCGACATTCGCAAAATTCGAATAAGCATTTCCTGGCAAGACCTTGGCTACTGTGCATGGGGTTGTTTTCGCGTTCTTGGTTCGGGCCGGCGCTTGTCACGTTCGACGCGACTGCGGCGCCGGCCTGCTGGCGCGGCCAGGACGTGGCGGTGAACCAGGACGTAGACGCTGCCAGGATTGCAGATGTCGGCGTTCCCGCACGCAGCCTGCCGCGGCATTTGATCGCCGCGCGGGTTGGCGAAAGGCTGGCCTTTTTCCCATCATCGCTCTAGAAGCGCCCCGAGCCTTCCCGCCGAACGGCAATGGAGCGAAACGATGAAGCGCGTCGCGACCTGGGCCTTCTACGCCATCGGCGCGATCGCGATCGCCTATCTCGCGCTCTATGCCTATGCGATGTTCTCAGGCTCGCCGATCGTGCCGGGCGACCCCATCCACATCTTCCGCAAGCCCGACGCGCCGAGCTATTCGTGACGGCACTCTCTCCTCGTCATGGCCGGGCAAGCCCGGGCATGACGGCGGGGTGTGCCGCGACTACCCCCGCAGGATCGCCAGCGCCAGCGCCTGCGCGCGTGGCACGATGCTCTCGACCTCGAGATATTCCTCCGGCGTATGCGCGAGACCGCCGACCGGGCCAAGGCCGCAGATGGTCGGTGTTCCCACGGCGGCAGTGAAACCGGAATCTGCGCAGCCGCCGGAGAACTCGCCCTGGAGCGTGGTGAGGCCGACATCTCTTGCGGCAGCCTGGTAATTCTCGAACAGCGCCTTCGACTCTGCGCTCTGCACCACCGGCACGAACTCGCCCTTGATCGTGAGCGTTGCGCTGGTGCCCGGCAGGTAGGACGTCGCGACGATTGTTTCGATCGCAGCCATCACCTTCGCGCGATCCGCCGGATCGACGTAGCGCAGGTCAATCTGGCCCTCGGCATAGGGCGCGGTGGTGTTGACGGACTGGCCGCCCGAGACGAGGCCGACATTGAGCGTGATGCCCTTGTCGAGATCTGTCAGCGCATGGATCTGCACGATCTTGTGGGCGAGCTCGCCGATCGCGCTGACGCCAGCGGCGAACTTGGCGCCGGAATGCGCGGCCTTGCCGGTGATGGCCATGTGCATGAAGATGCCGCCCTTGCGTCCCGTGACGACGTTGCCGGTCGGACGTCCCGGCTCGGAATTGAAAACGGCGCGCGCGGCGCGCCCCTCGCGCTCGATCACGGGCCGCGAGGAGGGTGAGCCGATCTCCTCGTCCGAGGTGATCAGCACCTTGATTGGATGCGGATTGCCGCCGAACTTGTGGAAGGCGGTGGCCACGAACACGTTCATGACGAGGCCGGACTTCATGTCGGCGACACCCGGTCCATAGGCGCGGCCATCCCGGATCGTGAACGGACGGCGCCCGGCCTCGCCCTTGCCGAACACGGTGTCGCGGTGCCCCATCAACAGCACCGGCTTTTCGTTGCTGCCGGGCTTTGCGACCTCGGCATGGATCGCATCGCCGAAGGTGTCGTGGCTCTCGCGCCGGCACGGAATGCCGTGCTCGGCGAAATGCCGCTCGAACCGCGCACCGACCGCATCGACGCCTTCCTTGTCGTAGGACCCGGAATCGATGTTCACGACATCGCGCAAGAGATCGATCATCGCTTGCCGCTGCGACGCCAGCCAGTTCGTTACTTGAGCTTCAGACATGCGGTCCCTCGTGTGTTCTCACGCAGCGTTATATGGCCTGACGCAGGTGCGACCTAGTCGCCGGATGCGGTGCCGCCATGCCGACCAGGGTCGTCCCCGCGAACGCGGGAACCCCTACCGCGACACCGAGGGGGTTGCGCCCGTGGTTGTCTCGTCGCCAAAACAAGATGCCCGGGACCAGCCCGGGCATTCACATCTTTCGATGGTCGTGGGCGCCTCTACGCCCCCACCATCGGCATCCGCGGATACTCACCCGGCGTGCCCGCAGGCGGGATCGGGATGCCGCCGTCGGCATATTCGTTGAGCTTGTTGCGCAAGGTGCGGATCGAAATGCCGAGGATGTTCGCGGCATGGGTGCGATTGCCGAGGCAGTGCTTCAGCGTCTCCAGGATGAGGTCGCGTTCCACATCGGCCACGGTGCGGCCCACGAGCGCGCGCGTCACCTGCTCGGCGGCCATGGTGGCATGCGCCACGGCCGGGGGCGTCTTGGCGAGGTCCAGGCGGTCGCCGTCCGGCGTGATGATGGCATCAGGACCGATCTCGTCGCCCTGCGCCATCAGCACCGCGCGGTGCATGGTGTTTTCAAGCTCGCGGACGTTGCCCTGCCAGCGGTTGGCGGTGAGCACCCGGCGGGCTTCCGCCGAGATCGGGCGCAGCGGCACGCCATTGGCCTCGGCGTACTTCTTCACGAAATGCTGGGCGAGCTCCAGGATGTCGGCGGGGCGCTCGCGCAGCGGCGGGATCTTCAGGTTCACCACGTTGAGGCGGAACAGGAGGTCCTCGCGGAACGTGCCCTCGCGCACGGCCTCGGCCAGGTTGCGATTCGACGTCGCGATGATGCGGATGTCCACCGGCACCGGCCTGGTGCCGCCGACGCGGTCGATCACCCGCTCCTGGATGGCGCGCAGGAGCTTGGATTGCAGGCGGACGTCCATCTCCGAGATTTCGTCGAGCAGCAGCGTGCCGCCGGTGGCCTCCTCGAACTTGCCGATGCGCCGCGCGACCGCGCCGGTGAAAGCGCCCTTCTCGTGGCCGAACAGCTCGGATTCCAGGAGGTGCTCGGGGATCGCGGCGCAGTTGATCGAGATGAACGGACGCTTGGCGCGCGCCGAGCGGGTGTGGACGTAGCGGGCCAGCACTTCCTTGCCGGTTCCGGATTCGCCGGTGATCATCACCGAGGCGTCCGACCCCGCGATTTGCTGGGCGAGCTTGATTACCTTTGCCATCGCTTCGTCGCGATAGACCAGCTCGCGGGAATCGTTGGCGACGGCGGCGAGCACCGCCGCGATCAGCTCCGGATCCGGCGGCAGCGGGATGTATTCCTTGGCGCCGGCATGGATCGCGGCAACCGCGGCGCGGGCATCGTTGGTGATGCCGCAGGCGACGATCGGGGCGTGGATGTGCTCGGCCTCCAGCCGCAGCACGAGGTCGCGGATGTCGAGGGCGACGTCGACCAGCAGGAGGTCGGCTCCCTTGCCGCCGCGCAGCACGCGCATCGCCTGCTCGTGATCTTCGGCATGGGTCACGGTGGCGCCGTTCTCCATCGCGATCTTGGTGGCGGTGGTGAGCTGGCCCTTCAATGTGCCAACGATGAGAAGCCGCATGTCAGTCTCCTGTCCGTCTGCTCGCGCTGCCGCGCGTCATGTCCTTGTGCTAGCCGCGCTCGGCCTTGATGATTTCCGTCATGGTCACGCCGAGCTTGTCCTCGACCAGGACGACCTCGCCGCGAGCGACCAGCTTGTTGTTGACGTAGATGTCGATGGCCTCGCCGACGCGCCGGTCGAGTTCGAGCACGGTGCCCGGTCCGAGCTTGAGGAGCTCGCCGACGTCCATCTTGGAGCGGCCGAGCACGGCCGAGACCTGTACCGGCACGTCGAATACCGCTTCGAGGTCGGCGGCGGCGCGTGCCGCATATTCGTCCTCGTTGTAGCCAACGTCGGTGCCTCCAGGGGGCATCGGGCCGTTGAGATCGGGCAGCGGGACCTGTCCCTCGGTATCGCTCATGGCTTAATTCCCCCTGCGGGACGCGATATAGCGTCCGACCATTTCATCGATCTTGGCCATGATGGCGCCGCGCTCCAGCACGACGCCGCCATCGGCCCATTCGATCCGGCAGTCGCCGCTGGCAATTTCCGGCTCGGCCAGGATCACCAGCCGGCCCTCGAAGCCGCTCTGCTTGGCGAGCCGCTCGATCTTCTCGCGCGCGGCGTCGTAGAGCGCATCGTTGATGCGGACGACGAGATGCGGTGTCGCGACCAGATGCGAGAAGCAGTCCTTGACCAGCGCGATGACCTCGCCGAGCGGCTCGGCTGCGACCAGATCGGCGCACAATTTGCGCGCCACCGCGACGGCGACCTCGACCGCCTCGGTCTCCATCTTGGTCTCGATGTTGGAGATGCCGGAGGCGAGGCCCCGGATTCCGATGTTGATCTCCTCCATGGCGAGCGCGACGCGGCGGTCGCTCTCGGCCTTGGCCTCGCGTTGGCCGGCGGCAAAGCCTTCCTGATAGGCGCGCGCTTCGGCTTCGGCGACCTTCTGGGCGATCTCGGCCGCAGTCGCCGCCTTCTCACGCGTCGTCCGCTCGGGAGCCGCGAAATCGGTATCGAACAGGAATTTTGCCGGAGCGGCCATCAGTACACCAGCTCGTCGTCGGCGCGGTTCTTGGTCAGCATGATCTCGCCCTTGGCGGCGAGGTCCTTGGCGAGGTTGACCAGAAGCGCCTGGGCCTCGTCGACGTCGCGCAGGCGCACCGGACCCATCGCCGCCATGTCGTCCTGGAGCATCTTGGCCGCGCGCGAGGACATGTTGCCGAAGAAGAAGTTGCGGACGTCCTCGTTGGCGCTCTTGAGCGCGACGCCGAGCTTGTCCTTGTCGACGTTGCGCATCAGGGTCTGGGCGGAGCCGGAATCGAGCTTCACGAGGTCGTCGAAGGTGAACATCAGCGCCTTGATGCGCTCGGCCGATTCACGATTGTCCTCTTCCAGCGAGGTGATGAAGCGGGTTTCGGTCTGTCGATCGAAATTGTTGAAGATTTCGGCCATGACCTCGTGGGCATCGCGGCGGCGGGTCTGTGACAGGTTGGACATGAACTCGGTGCGCAGCGTCTTCTCCACGCTCTCGATCACCTCCTTTTGCACCGCCTCCATCTTCAGCATGCGGTTGACGACGTCGAGCGCGAGCTCCTCGGGCAGGATGCTGAGAACGCGGGCGGCGTGCTCCGACTTCAGCTTCGACAGCACCACCGCGATGGTCTGCGGGTATTCGTTCTTGAGATAGTTGGCGAGAACCTCCTCCTGCACGTTGGAGAGCTTCTCCCACATGTTACGGCCCGCCGGGCCGCGGATCTCGTCCATGATGCCGTTGACGCGCTCCGGCGGCAGGTATTGCTGGAGCAGGCGCTCGGTGGCGTCGAAATTGCCCATCAGCGCGCCCGACGCCGACATGCGCGAGACGAATTCGAGCAGCATGTCCTCGACGGTTTCGACCTCGACGGTGCCGAGCGTCGACATCTCCAGCGAGAGCTGGCGCACCTCGTCGTCGTCGAGCAGGCTCCAGATCTTGCCGCCATATTGCTCGCCGAGCGCCAGCATCAGGATCGCGGCACGCTTCGGTCCGGTCAGCCCTTCGGTCCTGGGCCCGCCTGCACGGCTGCCGGCGCGCTGGCCGAGCGTGGAGATCACGCTGGTGATGTCGTTGGAATTGGCGTTTTGCAGGGAGGCGGCCATGTCAGTTCACTTCTCGTATCACTTTGCGGATTCGCTCAGCCACTGGCGGACGATGGCGACGGTCTCGTTGGGGTTGCGCTCGGCCAGTTCGCCGACGCGATGAACAGACTGGGCGTGGACCTGGCCCTGAACCGTGGCGACGTCGATCGCGCTGGCGGCGCCGCTCGGCAGCAGCGGCTGGCCCGCCGCCGGCGCGGCCTCTTCCGAAGCGGCGGGGCCCGTCAGCACGCCGGAGATGGCGGCGGCGACCTCGTCCGAGGCGAGGATGCGCTTGACCAGCGGCCGGATCACCAGGAACAGCACGACCAGGCCGAGCAGCATCATCACCCCGAGTTCGACGAAGTACATGACGTCGTCCTTGGTGAACTGCAGCATGCCAAGAAGGCCGCCGGGTTCGCCGATCGGTGCAGTGGAGGGGGCGTCGGCGAAGCGCAGGTTGACGACCTCGACCTGGTCGCCGCGCTTCTGGTCGAAGCCGATGGCCGAACGCACCAGGGCGGCGATGCGGTCGAGCTGCTCCTTGGTGCGGTCCTGATAGGCCAGCTCGCCCTTGTCGTTCTTGGTGTAGATGCCGTCGACCAGCACCGCGACCGAGATGCGGTTGACCCGGCCGGCTTCGGTCACCTCGGTCTTGGTGGTGCGGGAGATCTCGTAGTTGTTCGTCTCTTCGGTCTTCTTGCTCTGGTCCTTGGGCGCGACGCCGTTGTTCTGCTGGTTGCCGGGCAGCTCGTTATTGACGGTGACCTGGCCGTTGTTGTCGGCGGTCATGCTCTGCTCTTCGCGGGTCTGGCTCGAGCGTAGCACGCGGCCTTCGGGGTCGAACTTGTCCGAGGTCTGGGTGACCTTGTTGAAGTCGAAATCGGCGGAGAGCTGCACGCGGGCGCGGCCGGAGCCGACGACGGAGGACACGATGTCCTCGACCTGCTTGCGCATGCGCTTTTCGAAGGAGATGCGGCGTTCGTCGCCGACCGCCTGCTCCGGATCGGTCGCCGCGCCGTCCGCGAGCAGCTGGCCGGCCTCGTCGACGATCGAGACCCGCTGTGGCTTCAACCCGTTGACGGCGGAGGCGACGAGATGGCGGACGGCCCGGATCTGCTGGGCTTCCAGCGAGCCGCGGACGCGCACCACGATCGAGGCCGAAGGCTCCGGCGCCTCGCGCGCGAATAGCGGGCGCTCGGGCAGCACGAGATGGACGCGGGCGGCCTGGATGCGGTCGATGGCGCGGATGGTGCGGGCGAGCTCGCCCTCCAGCGCGCGGAGGTGATTGATGTTCTGGACGAAGGAGGTAGTGCCGAGCGCGTCCGACTTGTCGAACACCTCGTAGCCGACGCCGCCGCCCTTGGGCAGCCCGCCCTCGGCGAGCTTCATCCTGAGGCGCGTGACCTTGTCCTTGGGCACCATGATGATGGAGCCCTCGTTGCGGATCTCGAACTGGATGCCTTGGCGTTCCAGGTCCTTGATGATGCTGGAGGAATCCTCGACGGACAGGTCCGTGAACAGCGTCGTCATCTGCGGCGTGGTGACGCGCATGATGACGAAGGCGAAGAAGCCGATGAGCGCGGCGGTGACCGCGATCATCGCCCCGAACCGGGCGGCGCCGATACTCTTCAGAAAGTCCGCAAGCCCTTGCAAGCAACCGCCCCACAGATTCGGCCGCTTTCACTGGAAAGGCCGACTGGGCAATTATTGCCTAGGTGATGGTTTCGATATGGTTAACGAAGATTAAGAGGTCGGACAAAAGTGCATCATGAAAAAAATCGGCCTCGCAAAGCGAGGCCGATTTTCGTCAAAAGCAGCAGATTCCGGATCGCTTACTGGCGATATTGCTGGATGCGGGTGGTGCGAAGACCCGCCAGACCGTGCTGGTCGATGGAAAACTGCCAGGAGAGGAATTCGTCGACCGTCAGGGTATAACGGCTGCAGGCCTCCTCGAGGGAGAGAAGTCCACCACGGACAGCGGCGACGACTTCGGCCTTGCGGCGGATGACCCAGCGTTTGGTGCCGGGTGCAGGCAGATCCGCGATCGTCAACGGACTACCGTCCGGCCCGATGACGTATTTTACCCTCGGGCGATGGGGTTCTGTCATGGCGTACTCACAAACTCTCAACCACTGAACTCACGCCCGTAACCCTACGCCCCGCGGCTTAAAAATCCGCTAAGCCTAAGGCTTCAATACAATTCTCGTTGAAACTTGCGGGAACACGGCCGTCTCGCGGGCGGGAGAGGTGATCTCGGCCGGCTGAGCGGGGCAGAAGGTAAATGCTTTGCTAACGCGGAACGACGCTTGCGGGGTCGGCGCGAGCCCGGAACTCTGATCCGCCTTTTCCCCGCTGGGAGAGATGCTGCGAGCCTCAATAGCTGCTTGTCGCGATGATGCTCTTGACCTGGCTCATCGTGTAGCTGGCACCGTCGATGGTGAGCAGCGGCGGCGACTGGGTCAGGTCGACCGACGACACCACGCCCTGCACCTGCGCGGCGATGCCGACATTATTGTTCGCCACGTCCTTCCCCGTGGCCGAGATCGTGTACTTGCCGTCGGGCCATTGCGTGCCGTCATTGCCCATGCCGTTCCAGGTGAAGGGAATGTCGGTGCCGGCGGCGGCGGTGTATTTGCCATTGAACACGGTCTGGCCGCTCGAATTGGCGATGGAGATCTCGACGGTGGAGTCGGTCGGCACGTTGAGGTGCCAGACCGCCGACGAGTTGGTCATGGTTGCGGTCGAGCCGTCGACCAAGGCGGTCTTGCCGACGAAGCCCAGCGCCTGAGTTGCCTGCGTGGTCTGCTGCAGGCTGACGAGCTGGGCCAGCGACTCGTTGGTCTTGAGCTGCTGCTCGACGCCGGCGAACTGCACCAATTGCTGGGTGAACTGGTTGGTGTCGAGCGGATCCAGCGGGTTCTGATTCTGCAACTGCGTCGTCAGCAGCGTCAGGAAGGTCTGGAAGTTGCCGGCGAGGGTCGACCCGGTGGTCGAGCTCATCGACGAGTTCGACGAGGATTTCGGGATGTCGGTCGTCCCGGAGACGACCGACGGTGCGGTGGCGGCATTCGTGGTGGTCATGATCGAATACTCCTCACACTCTGATATCGACGCCGCTGCTCGATCCGAGCATGCGACCGTAACCGCGCCCAACGGGCGCGGCAGCGACGGCTTCGTCCTCGCTGATGATCAGCCGGCGGGCGTTGCCGCCATGGTCGTTGTTCTGGCCGGAATTCTGGCCCGATGAGTTCTGATCGCGCAGGCTGAAGGACAGCCCGTTACTGCCGGTCTTGAAGCCCGCATCGTCGAGCGCGCGCTGCAATTGCGGCGCGTCCTGACGCAGCATCTGCAGCGTCTCCGGCTTCTCCACCGTCAGATGCGAAGTGACCTGCCCGTTGCGGTCGACGTTGATGCGCACGTCGATGCGCCCGAGCTCGGCCGGATCGAGGCTGATGTCGAACCGGGACCTGCCGGCGCGTATGGCGGCCGCGATCTCGATCGGCACGCCGCTGATCGGCACGGCCGTCGCGGTGGCCGCGGTTGCGGTGAGCGTCGCGGTCGATGCCGTGGCGGCCGAGGTGTTATTGGTCAGCGGGGCCTGCACGGCCGAAGCCGCCTGGGCGCCGCTATCGGTCGGAGTGACGGCCGCTTGTGTGCCCGCATGCGCGTGCGTGGCCGGCGCGCCGTGGGCCAGATCGGCGGTGCGGTCGGCCGCCCCCGCTTTTGCCTCGATCGCTCCGCCATCTGCCTGCGGCTTGACACCTTCTGCATGTGCGGCGCTCGCAGCCGGTGCCTGCGTCGTGGCGGCGTTCGCCGTGCCGCTGTCCTGGCCGATATTGGAGACATCGGTCTGGGCCTGCGCCGCGACAGCATCCTTGAACGAGGTCTTCGGCGTGCCCTGACTGACGGCGATCAATCCGCCATTGGCTTTCGCATCGGTCGTGGCGGCTTCGTCCGTGCCGGTCGCGGCCTCGCCGAGGGTCGCCGTGGTGTCGGCATCGACCTCGGCGCCTGCGACCTTGGCGCTCTGGTCGCTCGTCTTGGCGGTATCGGTCTTGGTGCCGGCGATCTGGGCCGCAGTGGAGGCACTGGCGGCAAGACCTGCCGCGGCGATCGATAGTGGCGAAGCGGCATCGCTGGCCTGGTTGGCCGCCGCGTTCGGATCGACCGGCACGGCCGGCGCGGCAACGATGATGCCGGGATCGGGCAGGGCGGTCTGCGTCGCATCGGCCGTCGCGGCGGCGCCCGCATCGGCGCCGGTGACGGGCGTGCCGTCAGTCTTGTCAGCGTCGGTCTCCTCGGATTTGTCCGCCGGTTTGGCGTCCGACGTCTCCGACTTGTCCTTGGCCTTGCCGGCATCCTTGGCCGGATCGCTGGTCGCCTCGCTCTTTTCATTCTTCGCCGGCACAGTCGTGTCGACGTCCTCGCCCGCCTTGCTCTGCGAAGGCTGGTCCGTCGATGAGGTGTCGCGCGCGCTCCGGTCGGAGGACGGGGAGGATGACTTGGATTCGCTCCGTCGCGGCGCGGGGTCCTGCGCCTGCGCATTGTTGTTGATCGCCTGAGTGTTGCTGTCGACCAGCGAGCCGAAGGAGTCGTTCGCAGACGCGTCTTTCGGCCCTTGGCTCCGCGCAGGCTTTTGCTGCGCGCTCGGGACCTGCACGCTTGCCACGACATCTGACGTACGACCAACCACTGGCGACCCCTTGGAAACAACTTCGGACAAGGGGTAGCAAGGAGCGGGCCAGCGTCCCGTTACGGCAATTTATATAGTAGAATCAACATCATGTGCGCGTGGCGCCGTAGTCCGGCAAGACCCCGCAGCCCCGTCGTTTCTGCCGGCCCGGCAAGAATTGCCCTAACAGGGTGCCCGCGTGATTGCTTCACCGGAAGGCCGCCTATATTAAAGAGGTTACTCTCAGCCGCTTTCGACTTGGGCAGTCTGCGCTTCGGGAACAATAGTTCCGGAAGATCGCCGATGTCCCGCGAGAAGGCACAGGAATCGCAGTTCGCGCCACGACGCCGTCACAACGCTTAGGCCCATGCTCAACAGTCTGGATCTCGAAGGCCGTCCCGAGGACACCAGGGTCGTCGTCGCCATGTCGGGCGGCGTCGATTCCTCGACGACGGCTGCGCTGCTGAAGGCGGAGGGCTATGACGTCGTCGGCATCACGTTGCAGCTCTACGACCATGGCGCGGCGACTCACCGCAAGGGCGCCTGCTGCGCCGGTCAGGACATCCACGACGCCCGCGACGTCGCGGCCAAGCTCGGCATTCCCCATTACGTGCTCGACTACGAGGATCGCTTTCGCGAGTCCGTCATCGACAACTTCGCCGATTCCTACGCGCTGGGCGAGACGCCGGTGCCGTGCATCGAGTGCAACCGCAGCGTAAAATTCCGCGACCTCCTGAAGACCGCGCGTGAACTCGGGGCGCACGCGCTCGCCACCGGCCATTATGTCGCCTCGCGTCGTCTGGATGACGGCTCGCGCGCGCTGGTCTGTGCGGCCGATAGCGACCGCGACCAGAGCTACTTCCTGTTCGCGACCACGCGCGAGCAGCTCGACTTCCTGCGCTTTCCGCTCGGCGACATGACCAAGCCGCAGACGCGCGAGCTTGCGCGTCGCTTCGGGCTTGCGGTCGCCGACAAGCACGACAGCCAAGACATCTGCTTCGTGCCTACGGGTCGCTACACCGACATCATCACGCGCCTGCGGCCAAATGCGATGGATCCCGGCGACATCGTCGATCTGGACGGACGCGTGCTCGGCCGGCACAACGGCATCGCCAATTTCACCGTCGGCCAGCGCCGCGGCCTCGGCATCGCCTCCGGCTCGCCGCTGTTCGTGGTGCGGCTCGACGCGGCGCACCGCCGCGTCGTCGTCGGCCCGCGCGATGCGCTGAAGATGCACCGCATCTCCTTGCGCGACGTCAACTGGATCGGCGACGGCGACATCGACTGCGCCATCGGCGGCGGGTTAGAGATGTTCGTGCGCGTGCGCTCGACCCGCAGCCCGCAGCCGGCCTGGCTGCGCGGCGGCAACGGCCGCTACGAGGTCGAACTCGTCGCCGGCGAGGAAGGCGTCTCGCCCGGCCAGGCCTGCGTGTTCTACGATGCGCCCTCGGGACAGGCGCGCGTGCTCGGCGGCGGCTTCATCCAGAGCGCCGCCGCGAAGGTCGGAGACGCGACATCGCGCCCGCTGGTGGAAGCGGTTCGCGGCTGAGCACGATGAGATCGAGCCCGCCTGTCACCGCAGCGACGGTGCGCCCCCTCTCCCGCCTGCAGGAGATGGTAGGAGATGCGGCTCTGTCCATCATCGATTCGTCGCGAGGGGAAGAAGCTCTCACCCGCCACGCTCTTGCGAGCGTTTTGACCTCTCCCGCAAGCGGGAGAGGCGCTAGGCCGAGCGCGGAGCCGGTATCGATTTCACCAGCGCGCATCACACTCTAGAAACGCACAGGGCAGGGGGGCATGGCAGCAGACATCTCGCGGGCTGGGGTCGAGAAGGCCTATGGCCGCTGGGCGCCAGTCTATGATCTCGTGTTCGGCAAAGTGTTCGATGCCGGACGGCAGTCGACCATCGCGGAGGCCGACCGCATTGGCGGTCGTGTGCTCGACGTCGGCGTCGGCACGGGCCTCTCGCTCTCCGACTATGCGCGCACGACGAAAGTCTGTGGCGTCGACATTTCCGAGCCGATGCTGCGCAAGGCGCAAGCGCGCGTGCGCGCGCTTCGTCTCTCCAACGTCGAAGTGCTCTCGGTGATGGACGCGAAGAACCTCGCCTTCCCCGATGATTTCTTCGACGCGGTGGTCGCGCAATACGTCATCACCGCCGTGCCTGATCCCGAAGGCACGCTCGACGAGTTCGTGCGCGTGCTCCGGCCCGGCGGCGAGCTGATCCTGGTCAACCACATCGGCGCCGAGAGCGGCCCGCGAAAGCTGTTCGAGCTCGCCTTCGCCCCGATCGCTCGCCGCCTCGGCTGGCGCCCGGAATTCCCCTGGGCGCGCCTCGCGAACTGGGCCGCAAGACACGGTGGCGTCACGCTCACCGAGCGCCGCCCGATGCCCCCGATGGGCCACTTCTCCCTGATCCGCTACCGCAAAGCGTAGCTGCGAGCGACACGGGCAGTGCGCAGCTCACCCGAGGGGAGGGTGGAGTTCGCCCGCGGCTGGCTCCGATCGAACCCCGATCAGATCGCACTCCGCCTGGGGAACAGCCCGCCTGCCCCGCGCGTTTCCTTCTCATGAGCACGACATCGAATATCATCCTGGCAAGCCTCCTGATCGCCGCCTCCGGCGCCGCGATCGCGCAGGCGCCGCCCGCCCCAGCGACGCCGCCGCAAGCAACCGCGCCGCCATCCCCGCAACGCGCCGCCGGCTGTGCCCCATCCGATCGGCTGGCCACCACCCCCGACGGCACCACCACCGGCCAGTCCCGGGAACCGCTCGGAGACAAGCTCGCCAAGACGGACGGCGTGCTCTGCCCGCCCTCGGGCGTCGATCCCGACATGCACGCCCCCGCGCCTAGCACCGACAGCAACACCCCGGTCATCCCGCCCCCCGGCAGCCCCGGCGGCGACCCGAATGTGAGGCCGAAATAGCCTGTCCCGCCGAAGCTTGAGCGAAGGCGGAAGCCGGTTTCGCCTCCCAGACCGTCATGCCCGGGCTTGCCCCGGGCATCCGGGTTCTTGGCCGCGACTGAAGGTGGGGTATGGCCGGGACTAGCTGGCCGGCCATGACGAACCCGTTGAAAAGAGGTCCGTATTCACCAGGCGGCGCGTCCCGCCACAGCCTGGCAATGGCGGAAAAGGCCGCCGCTTTGCTTGACTTCCCGCCGCCCCCTTCCTTATATGCCGCGCGTTCGCGAGATCGGCCCTATTCGCCGCCGCGATCCCTGTGGCGGGGTAGCTCAGCTGGTTAGAGCACGGGAATCATAATCCTGGGGTCGGGGGTTCGAGTCCCTCCCCCGCTACCACGTATGACCCACTGTTGTGGTGGGCCTCCGGACCAGAGCGGCCAGCTTTCCCTTGACGTCGAAGCCTTCCCGAGGCTCTTTCGGGTGAACGATGACGCTGTGCACAAGCGACCTGGAATCGGCCACCAAGAGGCCCGTCGTCCTCGCGCTTGCATCGCGTGCTATCACGTTGGCAAGAGCGTTGACGGTCTCGATGTAGCGGTCCAGCGTTGCCGGATGCAGTGATGGGGGTAGGGGTCTCCTCGAGGGCAGCCAGCTCCGCCTGGACGCGCAACGGCTCCTGCTTCAGTTGCGATCCGTTGCTTGGTATCCTCCTCGGAAGCCAAGTACCTGATCATGAAATCAATGTTTCGCTGATTAGAATCATTGGCCCGCTGCCATCGGTAGCTCCGTCAGCTCAACGCGGTGGTTCTACCGAAGCTAAATCGCAATGGCCTACTTCCAGCACGAAGACGCCGGCACCTCCAAAGCTGTCGCTAGCTCACGACTATCCCCTTAGGCGAGTGCTCCGGTTTCCAAAGGGGCGAACTGACGAGCAGCGCACCCGCGACAGCGGTAGATCGTCGGTGTCCGGTCAACGCTGCGCTTGGCCAGGCCGAATTGCGCTGGTCGGCTCGTCTCCCGAAAGCTGACCTCGAAGGCTTCTGAGCAAAGGGCAGCCAAGGCCAGAAACAGATTCAGGCAGCATCAGCACACCACGCCTGCTCACTTGGCGAGGATCCGAGGATCTAGCGGCTTCGAAAGTCGGGACATCGTGCTGGCGGCAATGTGGCAGCAGGCTGAACAATGACGACGATAGGGACTTGGATTATTTCTGCCGCAGCGCGCGGGCGAGCTGATCTTCCAGCGGCTTGCGCAGGTAGGCGATCGCCGTCCGCACGCCGTTCTGGATGAAGGCTTCAACCGGCATGCCGGGCACCAAAGCCTTGCCGTCGAGCTTGGCGAGTTCGCTCGCGTCGAGGCTGATGCGGGCGACGTAGTAAGCCGCGCCGGACTGCGGGTCTTTGGTCAAGTCGGCGGCGATCCGCGTCAGCGTGCCGTCGAGCTCGGGGGTCACGGCGGCGTCGAACGCGCTGAAGCGGAGCTTGGCGGATTGCCCCACCTTGAGCCGGTCGATCATTTGTGGATCGACCCGGGCCTCGACCACAAGCGAGTCCTTCGGCACGATCAGCATCAGCTGTTCGCCCGCAGTAATCACGCCGCCGACGGTGAAGACCGATTTCTGGTGGATCAGGCCGTCTTGCGGCGCGCGCAACACCACGCGATCGAGCTGGTCCATCGCGGCGATGCGGCGTTCACCGAGGTCGGCAAGCTTGGTCTCGACGTCGCGCAGTTCGGTCGCGACCTCACGGCGCTGGTCCTGAACCAGCTGGATGATCTGCAGTTCGGTTTCGGTGATCCGGCCCTTGGCGCGCGCGATCTCGGCGATCAGCTGGCCTTCCTCGCCGGTCAGGCGGGAGGCCTCGCGCTCGAGCGCAGTGAGGCGCGCATAGGGCACCAGACGCTTTTCGTATAGCTGACGGACGCCCTCCAGCTCGGTTTCGATCCAGCGGATCTGTTCGCGCTTCGACGCGATCTGCGCCTCCAGGCCGCGGATTTCGTCCACGATCTGCGCCTTGCGTTCGCGCAGCTGCGACTGCTGGCCGCTGATCGCCTCGCGCCGCCGGGCGAACAACGTGGTCTCCCCCTCGATCATCTCCGTGATCGCACCGATGGCGCGGCGTGCGGAGATCTCGCCGGGCAGCACCACCGCGTCACGGCCGTTCTGCTCGGACTGCAGCCGGGCGCGACGCACCCCAAGCTGGTTGAGCTGGTTTTCGATCAGCGCAAGGTTGGCGCGCGACAGCGTCTCGTCGAGGCGGACCAGCATATCGCCGGCCCGAACCTGATCCCCGTCGTTGACGTAGATTTCGGCGACCACGCCGCCGGTCGGGTGCTGAACCCTGCGGACGTTGCTGTCGACCACCACTTGCGCCGGCGCGATCACGGCGCTGGCGAGCGGCGCGGTCATCGCCCAGACTCCGGCGGTGGACACCACGATCGCCAAGGTACCGATTCCGAGTCCGGTGGCGCGCCGGATATCGCGAAACGGATCGTTGCGGCGAGCTTCGGGCGTGGAGAGGGCGGTCATGTGGAGGTCCTCAACTGACGGCTGCGGCCGGAACCGAGCGCGCATCGGGCACCGCCTGCAGCGCCGCCCCGCCCGGCGCCGGATGAGCGGCAAGCGATTTGCGCAGCACTTCGTCCTTCGGGCCGAACGCTTGCACCTGACCGGCCGCCAGCGTCAACACGAGATCGACTGCCGCGAGCGCCGCCGGCCGATGCGCGATGATGACGGCAATGCCGCCGCGAGCCCGGACACGCCGGATGGCGTCGGTCAGCGCGGCGTCGCCTTCGGCGTCCAGGCTGGCGTTCGGCTCGTCGAGCACCACCATGAACGGATCCTTGTAGAGCGCGCGCGCCAACGCGATCCGCTGCCGCTGGCCGCCCGACAGGGTGGCGCCGGCTTCGCCGATCCGCATCTCGAAGCCCTTCGGCAGCTTCAGGATCATCTCGTAGGCGCCGGCGGCCTTCGCCGCGGCGATCACCGCCGCCTCGTCGATCTCCCGGTCGAAACGTGCGATGTTCTCCGCCACCGTTCCGTCGAACAATTCAACATCCTGCGGCAGATAGCCGATCATGCCGCCACGAATTTCTGCCGGCCACTGGTCGAGGGTGGCGCCATCAAGGCGGATCTCGCCGCGTGCGATCGGCCAGATCCCGACCAGCGCCCGCGCCAGCGTCGATTTGCCGGCGGCTGACGGGCCAATGATGCCGACCGCCTGGCCGGCTTCAAGTACGAACGAGGCGTTGTGCACGATCGCGGTCGTGCCGCCGGGGGCGGCGATCGTTACCTGCTCGACCGTGAGTCGATGGACGGCGCGTTCGGGGGCGACGTCGGGCTTCGGGGCGTCGCCGTTGCGCAGAGCGGCGCGGAGCCGTTGGCCCGCCTGTCGCGCGCCGAGGAACGGACGCCAGATGGAGATCGCAAGCTCCACCGGCGCGAGCGCGCGGCTGCCCATGATCGACGCGGCGATCATCACGCCGCCGCTGGCCAGCCCCTCGATTACTAAATAGGCGCCGAGGCCGAGCAGCGCCGATTGCAGCATGAAGCGCAGCGCCTTCGACAACGCGCCGAGCGATCCGGCGATATCGGCGTTGCGCTGCTGGGCGGCGACGAGATCGTCATTGGCGGCGCCGATCCGGTCGATCAACCGCTGCTCCATCCCCAGCGCGGCCACGATTTCGGCGTTGCGCCGACCGGCTTCAAGTTGAACGCCGCGGATTGCGCCGGCACGCGACGCGTCCCGGGTCGGCGCCCGCGTCAGCACCTCGGTGAGCAGCGCGATCCCGAACAGCAGCACCGCGCCCACGACCAACGTCCAGCCGAGATAGGGATGCAAGAGAAAGCAGCCGGCGAGATACAGCGGCATCCATGGCAAGTCGAACAGGGTCGTCGGGCCGAGCCCGGAAAGGAACGACCGGACCGAGTCCAGATCATGAGACAATTGCAGGCCGCGATTTGCGCCGCCGCCGCGCAGCGGCCCCCGCAGGATGTTGCAGACGACCGGTTGCCACAGCGCGGCGTGCAGCGCTGATCCGATCCGCGTCAGAATGCGCTGACGCAACAGATCGAACAGCCCTTGCATCGCATACGCCGCCGCCACCGCGATCGACAGTGCGATCAAGGTCGGAATGCTGTGCGATGGAATGACTCGGTCGTACACCTGAAGCATGTAGATCGAGCCGCTGAGCATCAGCAGATTGAGCACCGCCGAGAACAGTCCCACCGTCAGAAAGGCCGTTCTGCAGGAGGCGAGCGCGGCCGACGCGAGATCGCCGGACGGGGGGGACGACGCGGAGGACGTTGTTGCAGTCATGATACTCAATTCAAAACGACGTCGGACAGTCACGGTCGGATGCGGCCGGCGTTCGTTAGCGAGGTTCAACGTCAGGCGCATGACAATGCGGCGCGTGCGCGAAAACGCGTTCCAGTGGCGACCAGGCGCGACATCCTGCGACGAAACGCCGCTCTGGTTCGGAATTCGGCCGCACCACCCGGCAACCGAAGCCTGGCGTGGTCGTCCCTCGCGGCGGACTGATCAAGCTTTAACGCGATGACTCAATGGCGATTGCCGTCGGCCGAGCGTCGAGCGCGCCGCGAGGAGTGGTTGGTGCGCGCGGTCTTCGCGGCACTTTCCATGTTGTGACTTCACCGGCCCGTTAAGAAGCAGTCACCGATCTGTTGTCGTCGGCATTCTATCAACGCGCATTAACGATCCGTTAACCAACGGCCGTCTGGACCGCGCCCTCACGCATGCCGTGAGGCGGCGATCCGCGACGTCTTCTTCTCAAGCGCTGGAGTGCAATACATGTCGACGACCCCTCATGTCCTGGCGAACGGCGATTTCCTGCAGGACTGGTCCAACACCGGCCTCATCACGACTAACGATGATTGGTCGGGGGTCGCATCGATCGTCGGCTATCTCGGCAACGATGTCGTTTCGGCCACCGGGGTGGACGCGCGCACGGCTACCGGATCGTCGTCGGGAGACGTCGACGTCATCGCCAACCAGACCAACACCGCCATCACCAACGGCGGTGTGGCCGAATTCCAGATCGCCAACCCGACGCTGGCGCTGAACGGCTCGAACAGCGCGGATGCTCCTGGCCTCGTGATCCATCTCGACGCCACCGGCCGCAAAGACGTCCGGCTGAGCTTCAATGCACGCGACCTCGACGGCGGCACGGACGACTCCGCGCAGCAGATCAACGTGCAGTACCGGCTCGGTTCGAGCGGGTCGTGGACCAACGTTCCGAGCGGTTACGCCGCCGACACCACCACCGGTGGCGCCGCAACCCAGGTGACGCCGTTCGATCTGCTGCTGCCCGCCGCCGTCGACGGCCGCAACGACATCCAGGTTCGCATTCTCACCACAAACGCCGCCGGCAATGACGAGTGGGTCGGTATCGACGACATCCGCGTCACCAGTTCATCCGAATCGTCGGTCGAAGCGCAGCACGTTTCCTTCGCGCCGGGTTCGCTTACGGTGTCGCATGACGAAGGCAACAGCGGTCCGACCGTCTATCAGTTCATCGTCGAGCGCAGCGGCGGTACCACGGGCGACGTCGCGTTCTCGGGAACGATCGCTTCGGCACAGACCGATGCGGCCGACTATGTCGGCGGCAACCCGGTCAGCTTCAGCGGCAGCATCGCGGCGGGAGAGACCTCCGCGATCGTGACCGTCACCGTTGCTGGCGACACCGACAATGAGGCGAGCGAGAGCTTCACGCTGACGCTGCAGAACGTTTCCAATTCGGTGGGCGTGACCACCACGATCGGCAGCGCCACGACGGCGACCGGCACCATCGTCAACGACGACGTCGGCATCACAAAGATCAGCGCGATTCAGGGCAGCGGAGCCAGCAGCGCCATGGTCGGTCAGACTGTGACCGTCGAAGCCATCGTGGTTGGCGACTTCCAGAACGGCGATGCCGACGCCGGCCGCAATCTCAACGGCTTCTATGTCCAGGAGGAGACCACCGATTCCGACGGCAACGTGCTGACCTCCGAGGCGATCTTCGTCTACGGCGGCGCTACCGACGTCCAGATCGGCGACCGGGTCCGCGTCACCGGCTCGATCAGCGAATATTTCGGCCTGACCGAGCTCACCGCCAGCAACATTTCGGTCGTCCAGGCCGGCGCGGTGGCCGACGTCGACACGATGGCGGTGCAGATCGACCTGTCGGCGATGGGCACCACGCTGAGCCAGGACGGCGATTACCAGCCCGATCTTGAAGCCTATGAAGGCATGCTGGTCACGATTCCGCAGACCCTGACCGTCACCGAGCAGTACAATCTCGACCGGTTCAACGAGATCAAGCTGACGGCGGGCGAACGGCCCGAGCAATTCACGCAGGAGAGCGCGCCCGACGCCGCCGCCTACCAGGCGTATCTGGCGGAGCTCGGTGCTCGCACCATCACCTATGACGATGGCCTCAACGTCCAGAACGCCGCGATCAACAATCTCGACGGCTTCGATCCGAACGACAACCCGTCCGCCACGCCGAACTACGGCACCGCCGACGCGGTCCGGATGGGTGATACCGTCACCGGCCTGACCGGCGTGCTCGACTATCAATGGGCCGGAAACTCCGCCTCGGGGGCGACTTGGCGGATCCGCTCGGTCGAGGACGGCGCCAACACCTTCGAAGCCGGCGCCAATCCGCGCACCGATGCGCCGGAAGACGTCGGCGGCCGCCTGAAGGTTGCGAGCTTCAACGTGCTGAACTACTTCACCACGCTGGACAACGGTGGCACCACCGCGATCGGCGAAGCGCCGCGCGGCGCCGACAATGCGGCGGAGTTTGCACGTCAGACCGAGAAGCTGGTCGCGACCATCCTCGACATGGACGTCGACGTGCTGGCGCTGACCGAGCTGGAGAACGATTTCTCCGCTGCATCGTCCGGCAACGCGATCAAGTATCTGGTCGAACAGCTCAATGCCGTGGCTGGGGCCGGTACCTATGCCTGGGTCGATCCCGGCCGGCAGTTCGTTGGCGGCGACGCCATCGCGGTCGGCTTCATCTACGACACCACCGCAGTGAAGATCGCCGACGGTACGACCATCGAGACCCTCAACGACGCCGACCTGCCCGGCCTCGGCCTCGGCGGCCTGATCGGGCAGAGCACGGTCGGCGCGGTGTTCGACGGCGAGAACACCAGCCGCAACGCGCTCGCGGTGACCTTCGAGGAGCTTGCGACCGGGGAAACCTTCACGGCGATCGCCAACCATCTCAAGTCCAAGAGCGGTACCGGCTCCGGCGCCGATTCCGATCAGGGCGACGGCCAGGGCAACTGGCAGAACCAGCGCGAGCTGGCCGCCAAAGCGCTGACCGCGTGGGCGGCGAGCGATCCGACCGGCTCGGGCGATCCGGACGTGATGCTGCTCGGCGATTTTAACGGCTACGCCAAGGAGCAGTCGACCGCTCTCATCGAGAGCGCGGGCTATGAGAATCTGCAGGATCGCGAGGACGGCGCTTATTCCTATGTATTCGACGGCCAGACCGGCACGCTCGACTATGCCTTCGCCAATGCCAGCCTCGGCGGGCAGGTGTCCGGTGTGACCACCTGGCACATCAATGCCGACGAGGCCGACGCGCTCGACTACAATACCGACTATGGCCGCGACACCTCGATCTTCGACGGCGACTCCTCGATCCGGGTGTCCGACCACGACCCGGTGATCGTGGGCCTCAATCTGGGGGAACAGGAGCCGACTCCGGCTTACACGCTGCAAATCCTGCATGCATCGGACTTCGAGGCGGGCCTGAACGCAGTCGATCGCGCCGGCAACTTCGCGGCGATCGTCGATTATCTCGAGGAGACCTACGACAACTCGATCACGCTGTCTTCGGGAGATAATTTCATTCCCAGCCCGTTCTTCAGCGCCGGCAGCGACAGCTCGCTGAAGGAGGTCTACGAAACCGCGCTGGAAACCTATTACGGCCTCGCTGCCGGGACGCTGAACATCTCGCCCGGCTTCGGCACCGCCGACATGGCGATGCTGAACATCATCGGCGTGCAGGCCTCGGCGATCGGCAATCACGAATTCGACGCCGGCACCAAGGCGTTCGCCGACATCATCAAGCAGACCGCCGGATATCCCGGCGCGCAGTTCCCGTACCTCGCGGCCAATCTGGACTTCTCGGCCGATGCCAATCTCGCTTCGGTCTACACCGGCACGATCCAGGATGCCGACGTCTACACCGGCTTCCCGCCGGTGGCCGGTATCGGCAAGAAGATCGCGCCGGCCACGGTCATCGAGGAGAACGGCGAAAAGATCGGCGTGATCGGCGCGACCACCCAGATCGTGCAGAGCATCTCCTCGACCGGCGGCGTCGAAGTGATCGGCGACAATGTCGATGACATGGCGGCTCTGGCGGCAATCCTGCAGCCGACGATCGATGGTCTGCTGGCTCAGGGCATCAACAAGATCATCCTGGTCAGCCATCTGCAGCAGCTCGCGCTCGAAAAGGCGCTGGCGCCCCTGCTGCACGGCGTCGACGTCATCGTCGCCGGCGGCTCGCACACGCTGCTGGCGGACGAGACCGACACGCTCCGTGTCGGCGAGACCGCTGCCGACACCTATCCGATCGTCACCGCGAACGCCGACGGCAAAACCACGCTTATCGTCAACACCTCCGGCGAATACTCCTATGTCGGACGACTGGTGGTCGATTTCGATGCTGAAGGCAACGTGATCTACACCGCCAACTCGGCGGTCAATGGCGCCTACGCCAGCACGGAAGAGGTGGTCACCTCCCTGTACGACGGCAACACCACGGTCGACGTCGACCATGACGGCGACGTGGATACCGACGACGCCGATCCGTTTGCCGACGGCGGCCGCGGCGATCTGGTCAACGACATCGCCCAGGCGGTGGGCGGCATCATCGACGCGCAGGACGGCAACACTTTCGGCAAGACGGACGTCTATCTCGAGGGCCGTCGCAGCGAGGCTCGCACCGAGGAGACCAACCTCGGCGACCTCTCCGCCGATGCGAACCTGTGGTACGCCCAGAAGGTCGACCCGACCGTGCTGGTTTCGATCAAGAACGGCGGCGGCATCCGCGACTCGATCGGCTACGTCTATGCGGTCGGTGGCGAAGCGGTGGAGAGCCCGCCGCTGGCGAACACCAGCGTCGGCAAGGAAGCGGGCGAGGTGTCGCAGCTCGATATCGCCAACTCGCTGCGCTTCAACAACGCGCTGTCGATGGTCACGGTGACCGCGGATCAGCTGCTCAAGGTGCTCGAGCACGCAGTGGCGGCGACCACGGCGACCGCGACGCCCGGCCAGTTCGCCCAGGTCGGCGGCATCGCATTCTCGTTCGACAAGGATTTGCCGGCCGGCAACCGCGTGCAGTCGGCAGCGCTGATCGATGACAACGGCAACCCGGTGCTGGCGTTGGTCGCGAACGGCGAACTGGTGGTCGATCCGAAGATGGCGATCCGGGTCGTGACCTTGAGCTTCCTGCTCACCGGCGGCGACGGCTATCCGTTCGCGAGCTTCATCACGGCCAATCCCACCTTTGCCAACGTCGTCAATCTGTCGCCAGACCTAGTTCCAGATGCGGGGCAGGAGGCGAACTTCGCCACCGAGGGCACCGAGCAGGATGCCTTCGCCGAATACATGGCGGCGAACTACTCCGACACGCCCTACGACGTCGCCGACACCGACCGGGCGCACGACGAGCGCATCCAGAACCTCGACTATCGTCAAGACACGGTGCTCGAAACAGAGGCGCTGGTGCTGGTCGGCGACGACGGTGACAACCAACTCGCCGGCGCGCTCGGAGACGACGTCCTCACCGGCCTCGGGGGCGACGACGTCCTCGCCGGGCTCGGCGGCGACGATCAACTCGATGGCGGCGAGGGCGATGATACCCTGTCCGGCGGCGATGGCGACGACACGCTGCTTGGCGGTGCAGGCGACGACACGCTCGACGGTGGCGCTGGCGACGACCGGCTGGTGGGCGGCGACGGTGACGACACCCTGACCGGCGGCGATGGCGACGACGTCCTGATCGGCGGCGAAGGCTATGACACCTTGCAAGGCGGCGACGGCAACGACGAACTGATGGCTGGCGCCGGCGACACCGCGGAAGCCGGTGACGGCGACGATCTCATCATCGTCTCCACCGACGACCCCGCGCCGGGCTCGATCGACGGCGGCGCCGGCAACGACACCGTCAAGCTGATCGGCGGCGGCACGGCGGAATTGATCGCCACGCTCAATGTCGAGAACCTGCTGGTGGCCGCAGGCACTTGGTCGGTGGCCGGATCGGCATCGTACGACGATGTGACGATCCAGGGCGGCGCGATGCTGGCTTCGAGCCTCGTCGTGGACAACAACGATCACGTCGCCATCGAGGCCGGCGGCGCGCTCTCTGTGTCCGGCAACGCGATCGTCTGGCAGGGCGGTGGCAACGCGGTCATCGACAATGCCGGCGAGATCTCGGGCTCGACCCGTGCGCTCACCACCACGGCGGGGGCGACCGGCTCGGTGACCCTCGACAACCAGGCCGGCGGCGTCGTCCGCGGCGCGCTGACCCCGGAACGGGCCGGTCACGCCGACGCGACCATCATCGTCAACAACGCCGGCGTGATCGAAGCGAACGGCCGCGTCATCGACTTCCGCACCTTCGACAACAACGGCGCCTCGGCGGTGATCAACAACCTTGCCGGGGGCGTCATCCGCCAGCATGGCAGCGACACCGACGTGATCCGCCCGGGCACTGACGGCGTCGTCAACAACTGGGGGACGATCACGACGGATCCGACGTTCGTGGGCGGAGGCGATCTGATCGACTTCCAGAGCGACACCGGCGGCAAGGTCACCAACTATGCTGGTGGCTGGATGGAAGGTTCGCGTCACGCTGTAACCGGTGACAATGCCGTCACCGTCATCAACAGTGGCACGATGATCGGCCGCAACGGGTCCGCCGTGAACCTGGACACCGACGGGACCGAAGCGCAGAAGGCGTTCATCACCAACCACGGCGTGATGGAGGGCCGCTCGGCCGAACTGTCCGACAGCGACGGCGACGCCATCGATGTCGACGGTCTGGTGCAGATCGTGAACTACGGCAAGATCTCGGGCCTCGGCGCCGAGGGCTATCACGACGGCGAGCCGAACGTCTCCGAAGCGATCGCGATCGGCGGCGGCAGCATCGTCAACAATGCCGGCGGCGAGATCTACGGCTACGGCCGTGCGATCCAGGTCGACAACTCCAGCAACGCCAACGCGCTGGGGGTGACGACCATCGTCAACCACGGCCTGATCAAGGGTGACGGCCACGGTCCGGAAGGGGTCACCCCCGAGGATGCGGCGCGGTTCGACCTGCGCGGCAACGAGGCGATCAACCTGGTCGGCACATATGCCGACAGCCTCACCAACAGCGCCACCGGTCAGATCGTCGGCGGCGTCTCGATGGGCGGCGGCAGCGACACGCTGAGCAATGACGGCTCGATCACCGCCACCGGCGGATCAGCGGTGAACATGGGCGAGGGTGACGATCTGATCGTCAACCGCGCCATCATCACCGGCGACGTCCTGCTCGGCGCCGGTGCCGACGAGCTGATCAACCAGAGCTCCGGCGTCATCACCGGCGACGTCAGCTTCGGCGACGGCAACGACAGGCTCGGCAACACCGGCAAGATCGTCGGCAAGGTCGATCTCGGCGCCGGCGACGACTTCGTCAACATCTGGATCGGGTCCGATATCCAGGGCCAGATCCTGCTCGGCGACGGCAACGATATCTTGATCTCCAACGACTGGATCTCGACCAAGATGGAGATCGACGGCGGTGCCGGGAATGACGAGATCTACACCTCGTTCGGTAACGACACCATCCACGGCGGCGAAGGCAACGATCGGATCTATGCCAACCAGGGCAACGACACCGTCTACGGCGATGCAGGCAACGACGAGATCTACGGCAACGACGGCGACGATCTGATCATTGGTGGTGCCGGTGACGACATCATCGACGGCGGCGCCGGGACCGACACCGCGACCTTCTCCGGCGCGATTGCCGGTTACGCGATGACGCTGAACGCCGATGACTCGGTGAACATCGCTGATCAGGCCGGCACCGACGGCACCGACACGCTCAGCAACATCGAGGAACTCGGCTTCGCCGACGGCACCTGGACGCTGCGCACCGGAACCGGCGGCAGCGATACGATCGTCGGCGGCCTTGGCAACGATCTGGTGTTCGGCGGCGCCGGCGACGACACCTTCATCGGCGGCTATGGTCTGGATCGCTACGATGGCGGCGACGGCGTCGACACCATCGACTACAGCAACATCTCGTTCAAGCTGACGATCGATCTCGACTCCGGGCTGGCCTACTATCCCGGCTACATCCCGGGCGCCGACCATCTCGCCGGGATCGAGAACGCGGTAGGCACGGCGTATGACGACACGCTGATCGGCTCGGCCGGAGCCAACACCCTGAATGGCGGCCTTGGCAATGACCTGCTGATCGGCGGCGCCGGTGACGACGTGCTGCTCGGCGGCTTCGGCGACGACGTGCTCCGTGGCGGTGCTGGTGACGACACCATCGACGGCGGCTTCGGTCAGGATCTGTTGGATCTGTCCGACGCCACCGGTGCGGTCACCATCAACCTGGTGTCCGGCACCGCGACCGGCGCAGGCATTGGCACCGACCACTTCAGCGGCATCGAGGGCTTCGTGCTCGGTGCCGGTGCGGACCATGTCACAGGCGGCAACGGCGCCGATATGTTCGATGGCGGAGCCGGTAACGATGTCATCGCCGGTGGTGCCGGCAATGACACGCTGCGTGGCGGCCAAGGCGACGATAGCGTCGACGGTGGCTCCGGCAACGACGTGATCGAGGGTGGCGTCGGCAAGGACACGTTGAAGGGCGGTTCGGGGGTCGACGTCGTCTCCGGCGGCGACGGCGACGACAACATCGATGGCGGCTCCGAGAACGACATGCTGAATGGCGGTGCCGGCAACGACACCATCAAGGGTGGCTCGGGTGCCGACATCCTCGCGGGCGATGCCGGCAACGACATCCTGTCCGGTGGTTCGGGCGCCGACGTGTTCACGTTCGCCGCCGGCTTCGGCAAGGACACCGTCACCGACTTCGCCGCCACCGGTGGCTCGGCCGACGTGCTGCAATTCTCGAGCAGCCTGTTCGCCGACTTCGCCGAAGTGATGTCGCACACCACGCAGGTCGGCAACAACGTCGTCGTGACGCTCGATGCCGACAACACCGTGACCCTGGCCAATATGCAGATGGCCTCGCTCGCGGCAGACGATTTCCGCTTCGTCTGATCCATCGCCGACTGAACCGAACCACGGAACGCAAGAGCGTTCCGTGGTTCTTCGCAAACGCGCCGGCGTCGATGCCGGTGAAACAAGACGAAAGACCAACTCTAGAGACGGCCTCGAATGTTCGCTATGATCTTGGTTGTGTGGAAACGGACGGGTCAGAAGCGGCCGTGGTAGACAATTGTTGGAGGCTGCCGATGTCTTCGCGTGGATCGTCCAAGTAGCGGCCAAGGTTGGACGGAAGAGGCCTGTTTTCTACCGCGGAAGCCTTGCGGCGCAGACGGGGATTGCGCCGTTTCGCAATCACCTCGTCGCGGATGCGGTCGGCGCGGTTTTCCGTTCGGTACGAGAGCTTTTTCGCGCTTGCGCGAACAGTTCTGGATAGGGGTGTTAGAGGAGGCCGCGAAACAGAATCGATCCTTGATCTTCACATTTGCCCCGGAACCGACCGTGGCCCGAGGTTTTTGCGAGCCGCCGTGCCGTGCCCCTGCACGACAATCGAGCGAAATTCGCTGGTCGGAATGGATTCCGCCCGGTCGCGGTCAGGCGAAGGAACTCTTGCCCGTGGTCGAAGCTTGACTCCGTGGGCCAGCATCGCCGCCGATCGCTGGTCTGCACGGCCCCGCCTCCAAGCCCCCCATACCCCCCAAGGGTGGGGCCGTGCTTCCCAAGCAGGAGGTGCAATTGTCCGAGCCGACCGAGCAAGAGATCAGAGAACGCGCGCATCAATTGTGGGAGCAGGCCGGCAAGCCCGAAGGCCGCGAGGAGGAATTCTGGCACGCAGCCGAGCAGGATCTGCGCAACGAGGACAAGTCGAACACGTTGCGGACCCCGGATACGCTGTGACCGACAAGGCCTGCCCATTCTGCCAGGGTATTGGATGGGTCTGCGAAAACCATCCGCTCCGGGTCTGGAGCGAGAAGCTCGGCGGCTGCCGCTGCGGCGAGGGCATGCCCTGCACCTGCAACACGGCCGAGGACCCTGAAGTCAGAGTGGTGATCGTCGAAGCCGATACCACATGGCACTAGCGGCGTTGGCTGCTTCGATTCAAGTGCAAAGGTGATCACTTCCCGCGCGCTCCATCCAGGGGGAACGGACCATCCAGGAAGAGAATTGAGTGTCCGCACGGCTCCGACAACGATCGTTCCCACGGCAGTTTCGCGGTGGATGAGCAGAGAAAACTAGAGCACCAGATCGACCTCGCCACGCGAGCGGCCTCGCTCGTCAGGGACGAAAGCACCGGGCAACGCTTCAGAAGCTTCGCCGATGAGCTGAAAAGAAGGCTCCTTCGCATGATGCGTCGTGGCAAGGTGCGCACTCGCGCCTATGAGCTCTGGGAACAGGCCGGCCGGCCGAGCAATCGGGAGCTGGACTTTTGGCTCGAAGCCGAACGCCAGATCGAGGATGAACGCGAGGAGCGAAAGGGCTCGGGCGCCTCGTAGGCGCGTGGTGTCCGCGTCCGCTGCACGCCGTAGCCGATGCCGTTCGAAAGCAAGGAAAAAGCCGCCGGGTTCTTCACCCTGACGGCTTTGCGAAGTCCGTAGCTGTTGATCGTCTTCCCAGCCTCGTGCGTACCGCCGTTACCTTGTTTGCGGCCATGCACAATCCTTGTAGGGGAAGGCGCGTGATTCTGCTGTGATCTGGAGCACACAGTGGAGGGGATTCGGTGCAGCGTTCCGAGGCTCGCGCTGCGCCGCAAAAATAGGCGCTCACCGCCCCTCAGCTCCGATGCCACGCGGCCACATTCCACGTGATGGTGTCCCAGCCGGAGATGTCGATCATCAAGTTGTTGACGCTGGCGTTGACGACGTGGCGCGAGAGCAGCGGCAGGAACACGTTCGCCCCGCAAAAGATCTCGTCGACCTTCATCAGCAGCGCGGCGCGCTTGACCGGATCGAGCTCGTTCTGCGCGGCCTTGTAGGCCTTGTCGGCCTCGGGGTCGGAATAGCGCGAGTTGTTGCGGCCGAGCCACTTGTTGTCCTTGGTGGCGATCTCCCAGGACACGCACTGGTTCAGTAGGCGTTCCGGATCGGGCTGCGGCTGCGTCGTGTTGTACATCTCCATATCGGCATAGAATTTCGAATATGTGTCGGGATTGCCGACGTCGGAGGAGAAGAACACCGAGGCGGTGACCGCCTTGATCTCGATCTCGATGCCGGCCTTCTGGCAGGCCTGCTTGATGATAGCCTGCGTCTTCTGCCGCGGCGCGTTGGTCGAGGTCTGGAACACGTATTTGAGCTTCTTGCCGTCCTTCTCTCGGATGCCGTCCGCGCCCCTGGTCCAGCCGGCCTCGTCGAGGATCTTGTTGGCCTTGTCGATATCGAACTCGTATTTCAGCTTGGGCGACTTGAACTGCTTGGGCGCGTTGACGAAGCTCGCGGTGGCTATGGCGCCGCGCCCATAGATGAACTTCTGGATCGAGTCGCGGTCGATCAGGAGGTTGATCGCGCGGCGCACGGCAGGATCGGACAGGGTCGGGTGCTTGGTCTTGACGCTGGAGCGCTCGCCGTCGACCTCGGTCCACGGGTCCGTCGTGTTGAGGATGATGAACTCGACATTGCCGGACGGCGTGATGTCGAGCTTGCCCTTGCCGCCGGCCTCCATGCGCTTGAGCACCTCCTCCTCCACCTGCATGTTCCAGGCAAAGTCGTATTCGCCAGTCTGCAGCACGGCACGTGCCGCCGATACAGCATCACCGCCGCCCTTGACCTCGAGCGTGTCGAAATGCGGCTGGTTCTTGATGTGATAGTCGGGATTGCGCTCGGCACGGATCATGTCGCCCGGCTTGAACTCGACGAACTTGTACGGGCCGGTGCCGACCGGCTTCAGATTGCCTGGCGCTTCGCGCGACTTGGCGCCGACATAGTCGCCGAAATGATGCTTCGGCAGGACCATCCCGACCGAGCCGACGAACGGATCGGCCCAGAACGGCGTCGGGGCCCTGAAGTTCACCTTCACGGTATGGTCGTCGATCTTCTCGACCTTGATGTCCTTGTAGGAGCCCGTCGTGTATGCCGCGGTGGCGAGGTCGGCGGCATACTGCCAGGTGAAGACGACATCGTCGGCGGTGAACGGCTTGCCGTCATGCCACTTGACGCCCTGCTTGAGCTTCCACACCACGCTCATGCCGTCCGCAGCAAGGCCGCCGTTCGCCTTGGTCGGAGCCTCGGCGGCAAGGCAGGGAATGAGGTTGCCCTCCTTGTCCCAGCCGGCGAGCGGCTCGAAGAAGATGCGCGCGGCGATCTGGTCCTTGGTGCCGAGCGCGAAATGGGGATTGAGCAGGGTGGGCGCCTGCCAGAGCAGGATTTTGAGCGTGCCGCCGCCGCCAGCCTTGGTCGGCTTGTAGGCAAGCGTGGCGTCCGCCATGGCGACGTCGTGCCAGGCGAGGATCTGGCTCGCGACCGGCGCGGCGATTCCGAGCGCGGCCAGTGTCTTAATGAAAGAGCGCCGCGACAGCGTGCCTTGCTTTACCTCTGCGATGCATTTGCGGATTTCGTTCTCGTTCATCAGATGACCTCCACCCTCGAAGCAACGTCGTCACCGGCTGTGTGCTCGCCAGTTCAGCACGTCGGGCTCGGCGGAGTCAAAGAGGTGCGGCGGGCCCGAGCCGCCGTAGCCGGATTGCGCGGCGCCGGCCCGATCCCGCGGGCAGCCTTGCGCCATGGCCGCTTGCCTGGAACTGCGGCAATCGACATCATCGGGACGTGGCCAACCTCGCCGACAGGGGTCGTATGATACGCCTTGCAAGCCTGAAACGCCTGGGCTTCTTTACGCGGCTGCTCGACGAGGCTCCGGCCGCCGAGCGATATCGCTTCGCGGCCGAGCAGATCGTGCACGCCGAAAGAGCGGGCCTGGATTCCGCGTGGATCGCGCAGCATCACTTCCACGAGCAGGAGGGTGGCCTGCCGTCGCCTTTCGCGTTTCTCGGTTACGCCGCCGCCCAGACCTCGCGTATCCGCCTCGGCACCGGCATCGTCACTCTGCCGCTGGAGAATGCGGTCAGGGTTGCAGAGGACGCCGCGGTGCTCGATCTCCTCTGCAACGGGCGCTTCGAACTCGGCGTCGGCACCGGCGGCAACCCGTCCGCCTTTGCCGCCTTCGGCCTCGATAGCGCCCAACGCAACGAGATCTTTGCGCGCAATCTCGAGATCGTCCGCACGGCCTTGCTAGGCAAGCCGCTCGCCGGTGGCGATACGCTCTATCCGCAGCGGCCGCAATTGGACAAGCGCATCTGGCAGGCGACATTCTCGGTCGCGGGCGGCGCCCGCGCCGGCAAGGCCGGCGATGGCCTCATGCTGTCGCGGACGCAGCCGCGATCCAAGGAGGCGCCCAAGGCCACGCTCGCCGAGATCCAGAACCCGATCATCGATGCCTATCTCGGGGCGCTGCCACACGGCTGCGAGCCGCGCATCATGGCATCGCGCAGCGTCTTCGTGGCCGACGACCATGGCGAGGCGATGCGCTTCGCAGAGATCGGACTGCGCCGCGCGTTGCCGCAGTTCCTCAAGGGCGGCCACGCCAGGCCGGGCGAGACCCTGCAGGAAATGATCGCGGCGTTTGATACCCATGTCGGTACCGCCGACGAGGTCATCGCTTCGCTCCGCTCGGATGCCACGCTGGAGCGGGTGACGGATCTGGTGTTCCAGGCGCATTCGGTCGATGCGCCGCATCCTTACGTGCTGCGCTCGATCGACCTCGTGGCAGAAAAGGTCGCGCCGGCGCTGGGCTGGACCGGGACGGCGGCATCCGACGGGGCGCTGGCGGGCTCGCCGGGATGAGCATCATGTCATTGTAAGTCGTCACAGCGCCGAGGCGATAGCGCCAGGTCCCGACACCCGTGCTGGGCCTTGAAGCGCGGCCAGCTCTGCGCGCGCCCGGTCCGGGTGCGTTGGAATTGCACTGGTCAGTATGACCATCCTATGAAAAGATCATACTGATGGCGGGACGGGGCGTGTAACGGACGGAATGTTTGGCGTGACGAAATTGTCTTTGCGGGCGGTCGAGCCCGGAATGGCGTTGCTGTTCGGCGGGCTTATCGCCGCCAACGTCGCTGCATGGGCCTGGGCCTTCGCGGCGTTCGGCGACCGGCCGACCATCATGGCGACCGCGCTGCTGGCCTGGGTGTTCGGCCTTCGCCACGCCGTCGATGCCGATCACATCGCCGCC